>JABDJU010000227.1 GCA_013003325.1 Acidimicrobiales bacterium | reverse complement strand
GTTCGAAGAGCTGATGAGCACCCACGGAGTATCCCGCTGATGGCCAAGCGCACCGATATACACAGCATTCTCGTGATCGGCTCCGGGCCCATCGTCATCGGTCAAGCGTGCGAGTTCGACTACTCCGGCACCCAGGCCTGCCGAGTGCTCAGAGAAGAGGGCTACCGGGTGATCCTGGCCAACAGCAATCCGGCCACGATCATGACCGACCCGGATTTTGCCGATGCCACCTACGTCGAACCTCTTACCGCCGAGATTCTGACCCGCATCATCGAAGTCGAGAAGCCCGACGCTGTTCTGCCCACACTCGGCGGTCAGACGGCGCTCAACCTTGCGATGGAACTGCAGGAGCTCGCGGTGCTGGCCGACCATGGGGTCGAGATGATCGGTGCCGACGCTACCGCCATCGCCACCGCCGAGGATCGCCAGCAGTTCAAGGAGGCGATGCTCGAAATCGGCCTCGACGTTCCCCGCAGCGGGATCGCCCACAGCATGGAAGAGGCCCGGCGGGTGCTCGACACGATCGAGCTGCCGGTCATCATTCGACCGGCCTACATTCTCGGCGGGCGAGGCACCGGGATCGCATCGACACCCGACGAGTTCGAGAAGGTGTGCCGCAACGGCCTCGACGCCAGCCCGATCACCGAGATTCTGGTGGAGGAATCGATCACTGGGTGGAAGGAGTTCGAGCTCGAGGTCATGCGGGATCGCCTCGACAATCAGGTGATCATCTGCGGTATCGAAAACGTCGATCCCATGGGGGTGCACACCGGAGACTCGATCACCGTCGCACCGATTCAGACACTCAGCGATGTCGAGTACCAAGAGATGCGCAATCAAGCCTTCGCCGTGCTGCGACGGGTCGGGGTCGAAACCGGCGGTTCGAACGTGCAGTTCGCCGTTCATCCTGAAACCGGGCGCATGGTCGTGATCGAGATGAACCCCCGGGTCTCGCGCTCGTCAGCGCTGGCATCCAAGGCCACCGGCTTCCCGATCGCCAAGATCGCGGCCAAGCTCGCTGTTGGCTACACGCTCGATGAGATCACCAACGACATCACCGGCGTGACGCCGGCGAGCTTCGAGCCGGTGATCGACTATGTGGTCACCAAGATCCCCCGCTGGACCTTCGAGAAGTTCCCCGGCACCAACGGGATCCTGGGCACGTCGATGCAGAGCGTCGGTGAAGTCATGGCGATCGGCCGCACGTTCACCGAGAGTCTTCAGAAGGCGTGCCGCTCGCTGGAGCAGGGGCACAGCGGCCTCAACCACGGCCCCGGCGCGGAACGATTCGCTCAGCTCACGTTGAACGAGCTGAACGCGCAGATGGCTATCGCAACGCCGGACCGTATCTTTCAGGTCGAGGAAGGCCTTCGCCGGGGGATGGGCATCGATGAGGTCGCGGCCATCACCTCCATCGACCCGTGGTTCGTCGATCAGATCGCCTACATCACCGAGGAGGCCCACGCCCTGGTCGGAGCCGACGCCAAGCAGCTCACCCGGGCGCAGTGGCGTCGCGCCAAGCAGCTCGGCTTCTCCGACGTCCAGCTGGCGTCGATCCTCGAATCCGAAGAAGCGACGGTGAGGTCGCTACGTCTGGCCGCCGGTGTTGCGCCGACCTACAAGACCGTCGACACCTGCGCCGGCGAATTCGAGGCCTTCACCCCCTATCACTACTCCACCTACGAGGACGAGAGCGAGGTTCGCAGCAGCGACAAACCTCGGGTCGTGATCCTCGGGTCGGGGCCGAACCGGATCGGGCAGGGGATCGAGTTCGACTACTGCTGCGTCCACGCCAGCTTCGCCTTGGCCGATGCCGGCTTCGAAACCGTCATGGTCAACTGCAACCCCGAAACGGTGAGCACCGACTACGACACGTCGGACCGGTTGTACTTCGAGCCGCTCACCTATGAAGACGTGATGAACGTCATCGAAGTCGAGCAGCCCGTCGGGGTGATCGTGTCGCTCGGGGGGCAGACACCGCTCAAGCTCGCCAACGCCCTGCCGCCCGAACTCGTGCTGGGCACTTCCCCCCGAAGCATCGACCTCGCTGAGGACCGTGAAGAGTGGGCCAGCCTGTGCGCCCGAGTGGGGATCCCCCAACCGCCGGGAGGGACCGCCAACGGAACCGCTGAGGCGTTGGAGATTGCCAACCGGGTCGAGTACCCCGTGTTGGTACGACCCAGCTACGTGCTGGGGGGGCGGGCGATGGAAATCGTGTTCACCGACGCCGACCTGAGCGCGGCGATGGAGGCGATGGCGGCCGATGGTTCACTCGGGCGGGAGGGTGGTCTGTCCGCCGATCGCCCCGTGCTGATCGATCGCTTCCTCGACGATGCGGTCGAAGTCGACGTCGATGCACTCCGGGACAAGGACGGGAACGTGATGATCGGCGGCGTGATGGAACACGTGGAGGAGGCCGGCGTCCACAGCGGCGACTCGGCCTGCTTCCTGCCTCCCCCGAATCTGTCGGCTGAGACGATTGAGGTTTTGGAGTCCCACGCCGCCGCCATCGCTCACGAGCTCGAAGTGGTGGGGCTGATAAACGTTCAGTTCGCAGTGCAGATGACCCCGGATGCAGAGGACTCGGTTTTTGTGATCGAAGCGAACCCGCGCGCATCCCGGACTGTGCCCTTCGTAGCCAAGGCGACCGACCAACCGCTGGCCAAAGTGGCCGCCCGGCTGATGGCGGGCTCCACGCTGCGCGAGGTCGAGGCCGAAGGTCTCGTCGATCGGGCTTCTGAACCATCCGGCTTGTATGCGGTGAAGGAAGCGGTGCTGCCGTTCAACCGATTCCCTGACACCGATGCCCTCTTGGGCCCGGAGATGCGAAGCACCGGAGAGGTGATGGGACTCGACCTGTCGCCAGGGTTGGCGTTCCTGAAAGCTCAACTGGGGGCGGGCATGGACATCACAACCCAATCGGCCAAGGAGGGAGCGGTGTTCCTCTCGCTGGCCGATCGCGACAAGGAGCGTGGTGCGGAGGTGGCCCAGTCGCTGGCCCGCATCGGCTTCAGCTTCATCGCGACCTCCGGTACCGCCGCAGCTCTGGCCGAAGCAGGGATCGATGTGGACGAAGTCCTGGCCAAGATCGGCGCCGATGGATCGGTCGAGTTCAAAGGCCGAACCGCAATCGACGCGATCTCAGCGGGCGAGGTCTCGTTGGTGATCAACACGCCCCGAGGCCGCGGATCCAGGGCCGACGGCGACTACATACGAACCGCCGCTTCGATCCACAGCGTGCCCCTCATCACTACCGTGGCGGCGGCCAAGGCGATTTCGGTCGGTCTGGCCGAGTGGGCCAACGCGCCTCTAGAGGTTCGTGCCCTGCAGTCGCTTCGTTCCTCGTCGACCGCGAGCGACTGACATGGCCGACCTGTCGACCACGGTCGGGTCGGTCAGACTCTCCGCCCCGATCATGCCGGCCTCGGGTACCGGCGGACATGGCGCCGAGTTGGGTGCCTTCGGACCGCTGGGAACGCTCGGGGCGGTAGTCGTCAAATCGTTGCTCCCGACGCAGTGGGCCGGCAACGCTGCGGTTCGGGTTCATCAGACGCCGGCGGGAATGATCAACTCCGTCGGTCTCCAGGGCCCGGGCATCGAAGCCTGGGCCCGATCCGACCTGCCCGAGCTGATCGCCGCCGGCGCCAAGGTTGTGGTGTCGATCTGGGGCCGATCGGTCGAGGAGTACGAACATGCTGCCGCACTGGTAGGAGCGCTACCCGACGATGTAGTTGCGGTCGAGGTCAACATCAGCTGTCCGAATACAGAAAAGGGAAACGAGCTCTTCGCCCACAGTGTTGAGTCGACAGCGGCGGTGCTGTCGGCCACCGGGGCCGCCAATCGTCCGCGTTGGGCCAAGCTCAGTCCCAATGCCGGTCCGCTGTTGCTTCCGGTGGCCGGTGCCGCGCTCGCCAATGGGGCCGAGGCACTGACGGTGTCGAACACCTACATGGGGCTCAGCGTTGATCCCCTTACCCGCCGGCCGCGCCTTGGGAATGGTGCGGGCGGAGTGTCGGGGCCGGCGATCCATCCCCTGGCCGTCAAAGCGGTTGCCGAGGTCCACGCCGCCCATCCGAGCGCACCCATCGTGGCCGCTGGTGGAGTGGCGACCGTCGACGATGTGGTGGAGTTCGCCCTCGTCGGAGCTTCGGCCATTCAGGTTGGAACGATGAATTTCTCCGACCCTCGGATCTGCTTCCGTCTCATCGACGACCTCGACCACTGGTGCACAGGTCAGGGAGTCGCCGCCTTCTCCGACCTCATCGGCCAAGCCGACCTCCAACCCCTGCCCCGCCCTTCTCTGCCCCGCGATACGGAGCCTGTCAGCTGAGGACGAATCGAACCCGTTTGTTCCCGCCGCCCTTGGACTCGGTCTTGGTGATTTCGAAGTGACCGATTTCGCCGGTGGAATCGACGTGGGTGCCGCCGTCGGCCTGCTTGTCGAGGCCGACGATGTCGACCACGCGGATCTCCTTCACCGATTCGGGGATGAGGTTGACCTTGGTGCGGAGAAGATCGGCATCTTCCACGGCGGTGTTGCGGGGCAGGAAGCTCACCTCGATCGGCCGGTCGGCTGCGATTTCGGCGTTCACCGCCGCAGTGACGTCTTCAGCGAAACCTTCGGGCAGAGTGCCGAAGTCGAAGTCGATCCGGGCCTTGAGCGGTTCCATGTTGTTGCCGGTTGAGGTGACGCCGTAACGGTTGTAGACGACCCCACCGAGAACGTGCATCGCCGAATGCGTTCGCATCAGCTGCTGCCGGCGTTCGCCGTCGATCGTTCCCGTCACGGTGGTTCCCACCGCCGGGATCGGTCCGTCGAGGTGATGCCAGACGGTGCCCTCCTTCTTGCGAACATCGGTGACGGCAGCCTCGCCGTCAATCCAGGAGAGAGTGCCGACGTCGGCGGGCTGGCCGCCGCCGAGGACGTAGAAAACGGTGGCGTCGAGCTCGACCCGGCTGTCATCGACCGCAGTCACCACCGATTCGAGCGAGGTGAGCTGTGCATCACGTAAGTACACGAGGTCGGTCATCACCTGGTTCTAGTCCGTGGCCGAGCTCGGATTCAAGCCTCGTCCGAGCTCATCGACGGCTTACCGCGACCGATCGGGTACGTAATGAGTGCATGGGAACCCCCACCGCCGCAGTCGGGCCTCGACCCTGCCGACCCCAATTCGCTTCAGCCAGACGGCCCAGCGGTCGCCACACCCTCAAGCGCGGGACGTGACTTCTCCGCCGCCAACTGGGTCGGAGCTTCTGTACCTCTGGTGGCGGCGGTGCTGGCACTGCTTTCAGGATTGTCGGTGGAGGTCGATATCAACGGCAGCTGGGGTGGCAACGAGACGTTGTTGTCTTTGCTTGCCGTGATCGGAATCGCCATCGTCTTCGGGGCACCGCTGCTCTTCATGTTCCGGAGCTGGGGGCCCGAACGCAGCGCCGGTGTGAAGTTCTTCTTAGTCCTGGGGATCGCAGGTGCATATCTGGCCGCTGGTGTTGCCTCGTTCGTGTTGTGGATCAGCGTGGCCTTCACCAGGGACCCGCCGGAGTGTTGACCTACGTTGATCCCTCTGTTGCAGCCGCAGCGGGGTGGCAGCACGGACGTCTGCTGCTGCGGTTCCTGAGGGTTCGCAACGCAAAGCTGCCGTTGACGATCTTTCTGCTCGTGGGGCTCGATCACCGGGTTCCGACGACGCCGCTGATTTGGGGTGCTGTCCTGATCGTTCTCGTGTACGGCTTTGTGGTCGTGTTCAACGACATCCACGATGTGGTCGGCGACAAAATCAACAACCGTGATCTTCCACTGGCGACCGGCGAACTAACCGATGCCCAGGCCATCGGCATCCTCGGCTCGCTGGCGCTCGGGATCGTTCTGCTCGTGCTGGCTTGGAGTAGTGCCATTGTGGCGATGGCCACCGCTGCGCTGACGATGGCGAGTTACCTGTACTCGGCCCCTCCCTGGCGGCTCTCCGACCGTGGACTTCTCGGCCCGGCGC
>JABDJU010000209.1 GCA_013003325.1 Acidimicrobiales bacterium | reverse complement strand
GGAACAAACCTCTTAGGGCTGCTTCCTTCCGGACCTGACCCGATTCGTGGTGTCCCGCCGCGCAGGACCCGCGCTCGAGGCGAACGCCCACCCGAAGGAGGGACGAGTGAGTGTACGAGACGTCCCGTCCGTTCTCGAAAGCCACCCCCACTCTCCGTCGCATCACGCCACTCGATGCGGTAGGTTCATGCTCATGATTCCGTTCGTCGGTGGATATGTGGCAGGCGCGAGAGCGAAGACGCGGGCGACCGCGATGGGCATCTCGGCGCATGCGTTCGAGATCGATCTGCGAACGATGGGCGAACAGGACGAGCGCGCCGAGCGGCTGACGCTGGTCGTCGAGGCAATGTGGGAGATCCTCAAACGCGACGGCTACACCGACGCCGATCTCGAGAACGAGATCGACGCCGTGATGGCCAGACGTGCCGAGGCGGCCGCATCCGCCAAAGGCCAGCCGTGTCCGGAATGCGGTGCCCGAATCGCCGCCGGCCGGGACATGTGCCAGTACTGCGGCCGGCACGTCCCGGTCGAACCCAACCCGCTCGGCCGTCTCCAGACCTGACGGGCGCATCCCCGCTGAAATCGCTTTGCCGCGTCCGAATGCGCTTCGGATCGAACGATTCCCTCATCCGACGTGGTTCGTCGCTTCGTAGAAGTGGGGAATGAGAGGCGATCCAGTGACGAAAGGGAATCATGTCTTTTGAGAACATGTTCGAATACACGCCGCTCCAGTTCGAAGTCGTTCTGGCGGTGCTGTCGCTCACGGCGGCGGTGTTCGCCGCAGCACTGTTCTACTACCTGCTGACTGCCCGGAGCATCTCGCCACGACTCAGAATCACGTCCTATCTGAGTGCGGTGGTGATGGTGTCGGCGATCATCGAACTCGGAGCACTGGCGATCCGTTGGAACGGATCGTTCGACTGGAACGGATCGGCGTTTGCGCTCGCCGACGGTGAGCTGTTCGCCAACGGGTTCCGGTACATGAACTGGAGCATCGACGTCCCGGTCCTGCTCACGCAGCTGCTCGTGGTCGGTGGAATCACCGGAGCAGCGTTCCGCAGCAAGTGGATCCGGTTCATCGTTGCCGGTCTCGGCATGATCTGGACCGGCTACATCGGACAGTTCGACGAGCTGGAGGCGGGCGCCTCCTTCTGGGGTTGGGGCGCCGTATCCACCGTCTTCTATCTCTGGCTGCTGAAGGTCGCCTACGACGTGATCACCGAAGCGAAGGTCAACCAGCCGAATGTGGCTGGTGCACTGAACGCAGTGTGGATCCTGTTCCTGGTGTCGTGGACCATCTACCCGGTGGCGTACCTGATGCCTGTGATCTCCGAGACTGCCGGCGGCGTCGTCGCACGTCAGCTGATCTACAGCTTCGCCGACATCTTCTCGAAGGCGGTCTATGGCGTGATGCTCGGGTACATCGCTCAGAAGCTCAGCGCCGACGAGGGCTACGAGCCGGCGATCGAAACCTCCTTCTGGGAGCGTCCGATCAGCAAGGTCTCCTGACGCTCACCACCGATCGAGCGTTTCGGGCCTCTTCAGCGCCGCTCTGCGAAGAACGCGCCGAGGAGGCCCGAGCTCAGTTCGGCCAGGACGCCGGACGTCATCTCCACCCGGTGGTTGAGCCGGGCGTCCTGAGGGATGTTGTACAGCGACCAGCACGCCCCGGCCTTGAGGTCGGCGGCTCCGTACACGAGGTGGCCGAGGCGAGCCTGCTGGATCGCGCCGGCGCACATGGCACACGGCTCGAGGGTCACGACCAGTGTGTGGTCGGTCAGTCGCCAGCCGTCTCCACCGGCTGCGGCCGAGAGGACCAGCATCTCGGCGTGAGCTAGGGAGTCGGCACGCGCTTCGCGCCGGTTGTGATCCGATGCGACGACGTTCCCGCTCGGATCGACCAGTACCGCGCCGATCGGGACGTCGCCATGCTCGGGTGCCTGACGCGCCTCGTCGAGTGCGAGTTGCATCCATGCTTCGAGCTGTGCGGGGGAGTGGGTCATCTGGTCTCGTGGCGGGAGTGCGGGTACTCTACGGCCTCGCTCGATCAGTGATCGACGCCCCGGAGGGGTCGCATAGTCAGGTCTAGTGCGCAGCATTGGAAATGCTGTAAGGGTTCACGCCCTTCGAGGGTTCAAATCCCTCTCCCTCCGCTCCCGTTCTTGGGTCGGTTGACCACCATATACGGAGTCAACCGACCCAAGAACGGATTGGACCCTCGCAACGACGGGGGTACGATCTCCGATCCCCGGAGGGGTCGCATAGTCCGGTCTAGTGCGCTGCACTCGAAATGCAGTAAGGGTTCACGCCCTTCGAGGGTTCGAATCCCTCCCCCTCCGCCACACCGTCCGACAGGTCCGGGCCTCAGCCCAGGCCTGTGAGAAGGTCCGATCCGAACTTGCCGGTCGGGTCGTATCGCTCGGCGAGCGCCAGGTGCTCCGACAGCCTGGGGAATCGGCGCTTCAGGTCGGTCGACCCGAACAGCTTGCCCCAGTGGGGCCTCGGCTCGAACGGTTCCAGCGCCTCCTCGACATCGGTCGTCAACGCTGCCACCTCCTCAGGATGCTTCTTCCAGGTGAACCCGATGCAGACGCTGTCGCGCTCGAACGCTGGGCTGGCCCACAAGGCGTCGGCGGAAACGGTACGGATCTCCGTCGCCCACAGATGCGGCTCGATGGCGTCGCCCATCGACCGCAGCGCCTCGATCGCGGCGACACCATGCCGCCGCGGCACGAAGTACTCGCTTTGGAGTTCGTCGCCTCCCACCGACGGCGGGTAGTCCGGCCGGAAGTGGGGCAGCCGCTCGTGCCACGGTCCCGGACGGCCCGCACGGACCGTGTGGTGCTCGCCGGGCATCGGGTCGGGATCCCAAGTGCCTCCGAATCGCTCGAGCGGGGCATCGTCGTCGCCCGGCGCAACTACCGACTTCAGTATGGTCACCCCGATCGTCTGGGACTCGAATCTGCCGATGAGGCACACGCTGTAGGCGCTGGCCATCACCTCGTCGAACGACTCCAGGACTGTGTCCCAGGAGGCATCGCGATACACGTCTTGGCGCACTCGATAGCTCGGCTGAATGGCCAGAGTGAGCCGGGTGATCACCCCGAACGCTCCCAGCCCGACGGCCATGGCCTCGAGGTCCGGGTCGTCGTCGGCGACGGTCCTGAGCTCGCCGTCTGCCGTGATCAACTCGATCGCCCGAATCGCCGTCGCAAGGATGCCGTTCTGGTCGCCGGAGCCGTGCGTGCCGGTGGCGGTGCCTCCAACGACCGAAATGTGCGGAAGCGAGCCCATGTTCTCCAGCGCCCAGCCTCGGGCGTCGAGCTCCGCCGCCACCGCTCCATAGCTGTGTGCTCCAAGGAACGAAGCGGTCGCAGACTCCTCGTCGATTTCGAGGTCCATCTTCATGCCGGCGAGGGAGATCAGAGCGCCACCCGGCGAGTCGGCGATCGTGCTGAAAGAGTGTCGGGTGCCGACGGCTCTCACCCTGGGCAACGTCGCAATCAGCTGTTGTGCTTCGACGATCGATCCGGGGCTGTGCACCGTCGACGCCCGGTACCTGACGTTGCCGGCCCAGTTCACCAGTTCCATGACTTCCTCGCCTGACTTGCCAGCCGAAACCGTAGACCGCCAGGAGCGGCGAGGATGGGCTGTTCGTTGCCCGTTGCGCACCATCCCGATGCGCATCGAAGCTGATGCACAACGCAGGCAGCCACAGCCCGTCACTCAGGGCAGCCCGGCGATGATGTCCTCGATCGCGGCGACGCTCTTTGAGCGCCTGGCGCTGGCCATCGGCGTTGTAGACCAAATCCAACGTTCGGACGCGGGTATGCGCGGCGGTGGTCGTCACGGAGGTCGTGTCGGCTTGTGACGTTGACTCGACTGCCAGCGGTGCGTCGGTGTCAGCCACCGGCTCGGCGGTGGCACACGCCACGGCGAGGGCAATTGCGGCAACCAGGGGGAAGACACGTTGCATCCTCCGCCGACCAGAGACCTGCGCTCTCGGTCCCTGTCGCCGATCTACCCCGATCAATCCGCCGGCTCCTCCTGGTACTCGGCGGGCGCCACGGTCGTCGCTCGACTGCTTGACGACGAAGGGCCGGGTACGCTGACACGCCGCAGCACCCGCTGATGGAGGGGTGACCGAGCGGTCGAAGGTGACGGTCTTGAAAACCGTTGAACCCTCACGGGTTCCGTGGGTTCAAATCCCACCCCCTCCGCTCCGTTCTTGGGTCGCTTGGCACCGTATATCGATGTCAAGCGACCCAAGAACGGGCATCTACCGTGTCGTCGATGGTCCAGCGCACGGCTCCCCGCATTCCACCCGAGCCGTTGTTCGTGCTCGGTGGCATCTCTCAATACGTCGGCGCTGCGATCGCAGTCGAGCTCTTCGAGTTCCTGCCCGCCCGCAACGTCGCCCTCCTCCGAGTCATCGGCGCGTCGCTCCTCGTCATCGCGTTCCGCCGGAGCTGGCGGCGCGAATGGACCGGGTCGGCGTTCTGGGCGGCTGCCGCCTTCGGGTCGGTGCTCGCCGCGATGAACCTCGCCTTCTACCTCGCCATCGACAATCTCCCGCTCGGCAACGCCGTAGCAATCGAGTTCCTCGGCCCGATCTCGGTTGCGGCCTTCGGTGCCCGTTCGATCAGGTCGGTGGGGTCGCTGGTGTTGGCCGGCGGAGGGGTTGCTCTCATCGCCGGGATCCAGCCGGAAGGCTCACTGATCGGCATCGGGTTCGCCCTACTGGCCGCCCTGCTGTGGGCCGGGTACATCGTGCTGGGTCATCGGGTCGCCCGCTCGGGGTTCGGCGTCGACGGTCTCTGTGTGGGAATGGCCGTAGGTGCGTTGGTGATCGCGCCAGTGGCTGGGCCCGGGCTCAGCATCGAGCGACCCGGCTTGTTGCTACTGGCATTGTTGACCGGTCTGTTCTCCAACGCCATCCCCTATGGCATCGACCAGGTCGTGATGTCACATCTCACTCGTTCACGGTTCGCATTGCTGCAATCGCTGTTGCCCGTGACCGCCGCACTGATGGGGTTGGTGGCGCTGGACCAACGTTTGAGCGTGTTGGAATGGGCCGGTATCGCCGGTGTGGCGGTCGCGATCTGGCTGGGCTCGTCGGAGTCCGAGCCGGACGTGGTTTCGTCTGGTGTCGGGGCTTGACGGTCGGTACTGTTACTGCCCAACCCGGAGAGATGGCCGAGTGGTCG
This sequence comes from Acidimicrobiales bacterium, assembly GCA_013003325.1. Lineage (GTDB taxonomy): Bacteria > Actinomycetota > Acidimicrobiia > Acidimicrobiales > SZUA-35 > JABDIY01. The sequence continues at coordinate 789 of JABDJU010000209.1, read as the reverse complement.
AAGGCGCTCGCCTGCTAAGCGAGTAGTGGGTTATTAGCCTGCTCGAGGGTTCAAATCCCTCTCTCTCCGCTCCCAGAAAGCCCCCGTCCCGGACGGGGGCTTTCCATCGACCGGGCGGGCTTCTCCGACCCAATACGATTCAACTGTGCTCGGATCATGGCGCGCCGCGGGGTTGTTGTCACTGGTGTTCTTGGCTGCCTGCAGTGATCCTTCGCCGTTCGTAGTTGCGGTCTTCGTCGGCGCGGACTCCGAGTCGTTTGAGTGTGATGACGGTGACGCCTGTGTCAGGGTGTACAGCGACGTCGACGGCACGGACGTCGGGACGGGAAGCTGCGTCCTGTATGCGCTGACGACCGAAGGCCAGGTGGCTGTCGCCGCTTCGGGGCGAATCGAGTTGAATCCAGCCGAGTCGGTCGAGTGGATCGTGCGCGTTCCGGAGCACCTCGGGTCGCTTGGGTGGAACCCGGTGTGCGAACCGACAGCCGAGGGTTGAGGCGAGTCACGGCTTCGACCCGTCGAGACGGCAGTGCTACCGTTATGCCCGCAGTCCGACCCGACTACGTGCACCCGTAGCTCAATTGGATAGAGCGTCTGACTACGGATCAGAAGGTTGGGAGTTCGAGTCTCTCCGGGTGTGCCGAGACCCTCGCCTAGCGGGGGTCTTGTTCGTGCACGTAGACGTGGCTGTGCCGGATGGCTCACTTGGATCGAGCGTCTGCGGGCCAGAAGGCAGGGTCGGGTCTCTCCGGGTGTGCCGAGACCCTCGCCTAGCGGGGGTCTTGTTCGTGC
>JABDJU010000035.1 GCA_013003325.1 Acidimicrobiales bacterium | reverse complement strand
ACACATTGATCGTGATCCCACGCTCACGCTCCTCAGGAGCCTTATCAATATTCGCGAAATCAGTCGCCGTGTTCCCCGCCACACGATCCGACAACACCTTCGTAATCGCCGCCGTCAACGTCGTCTTCCCATGATCAATATGACCCATCGTCCCCACATTCACATGCGGCTTCGTACGCTCAAACTTTTCTTTCGCCATTGGGCGGGTGCTCCTTGTTGAAGTCCGTCGGTTGACGGTTGTTTGCGGGTTGCCACTGCGTCGCGCAACGGCGGGATGCCTCTGCGAGGGGCAGAGAGCAGTAGCGACGGTGGGACTCGAACCCACGACCTCTCGATTATGAGTCGAGCACTCTCACCAGCTGAGCTACGTCGCCAGAAGTTTTGATGTCGCTCGGCGAGCCGGACGACGTTCCTGACCCAATGCCAGGTGACCGACTCGGCGAGGCCGAGGCCCGTGCCGAGGGGGTGATGGAGCCTCCTAACAGAATTGAACTGTTGACCTCTTCCTTACCATGGAAGCGCTCTGCCGACTGAGCTAAGGAGGCAGCGACCGCGACCAAGCTCCCGGCTTGATCGGCGGACTCGCATAGTTTGCCACGGCGAATCGGGTGGCCCAACCACTTTCCCCGAATTCAGCGATGGCCAACCTCAATCGGAGGCGACCCGACCGAGGAGGTAGAAGGCCGAAACGGCACCGAAGGCCGACAGGGCGGCAGGCCCCCCGATTCCGAAACCCTCGTACAGGAAACCACTGGACACCGAGCCAACCCCCCGGGCCACCGTCCCGAGTGCCATGTTGACCGACAGAACCCGGCCCCGCCCCGTCGGCAACGCTTCGGAAACGACGGAGAACGACGTGACGATCGCGTACTCGAACCCGACGAAGAACAAGATCAGACCGACCACGCCGATCAGCAGCGACGACTGCGCTGCAGCCATCACAGCCAGCCCGCAACAGATCACCAGCAAGGCACTTCGGGTCGAGCGGCGCTTGCCGAGTCGGTCGGAGAACCGAGCCGACCCGGATGAGGCGAGCAGCTCTACCGCTCCGAATCCCATGGCGACCGCACCCACGCCAGCGGTGGAAACGCCGAGAACTTCCTCCAACCACGTCCCGATGATGACGATGGTCGTGAGCCCTGCGAGTGCAATGCCCGCCGACGCTCCGACCGCGGCCCATGCGTTCGGATCCAGCGTCGGCAGCGGCTGGTCTCGGGCTGGATTCACCCTGGCCAGGTTCGGATCTTCGGGGGTCCGGATCAGAAACCCACAGGCAACGAAGGCCATGATCCCGACCGCGACGAACGGCGCTCGCCACGAAATCCCCTCGATCAACAGCGCCGCACTGGGTGCTCCGACCAACAGGCCGAGCGCCCAGGAGACTTCGAAGATCCCGATCGCTCTTCCTCGTCGTGCGAAGGCGACGTGGCGGGAGATGTAGGCGTGGCCGCCGACGGTGTACAGCGAGATCCCGAGGATCAACAGAAACTGCGAAGCTACGAACGTAGGGAATGAGCCGACGATGGCCAGCACCGTCGAGAGCCCGACGAGACCCATCCCAGTGGTCATGATCAGGCGTTCCGCGCCGCGATCCAGTTGTCGGCCCGCAGCTGCGGTGAGCAGCCCAGCCATCTCGCCGATACCGAGCGCGGTGGTGAGCGCGGCTGTGGTCGCTCCAAAAGCACGACCGAGATTCGGCAAGAAAAACGGGATCCAGCGAAGGCCGACGTTGGTGATGGTCTTGCCGGCGGTCAGACCGATCAGACCGGCGGTCGAGAGCTCTTGGGGATGCTGCTCAACAGGAACTTCTCGCAAGCAACGCAGGCTACCGAACTCACCAGCCCACACCCCGAACGGTCGTGCGTAGGCCGGCTGACCCAGGCCGTAGTTCCACCGAATCAGAAAAACAGTACAAATGACTCAAGTTGCATGGTCCTTTCGACCGAACAAATAGGTCATGCGAATCGACCGGCTAGAAGTTGCGACATCTACCGACAGCATGGAGATGCGTCTGCATCCTCGCATCACGTTGGTCACCGGCTTGGGCCGACTCGAGAGAGAAGCGTTGACAGCCGAGATCGCGACCGTTCTAGGCACGGGTCGACCCGGGCTGAACGCCGAACTCCTCGAAGACACCGGCCGCATCCTCCTTGTCGAGCGCCCCATCGACGGGCCACCGCGAGTCGTCGATGCGCTGAACGGTGAGAACGTCAGCGAGTCATTTCGAACCGAGAACGAAGCGATCTCGATCGCAGGCTCGCTCGGCGTTCGCCAGACCGACCTCCGTAGCTTCCTTCGCCTCGGAGCGGTGAACCTCAAGGAAGAGGAACACCGGGATGAGCTGATCCGCCGTCTCGGCCGCCTCGATCAGGACCGCCTGTGGGCTGCCGCTCTCACCCTCGCCGAGGTCGAGGTGGAGGTGGCCAAGCAGTCGGGCGAAAGCCAGTCATCGTCACGACACGAGTTGTACGCCGACGCGATCGAGGAGTGCCACCTCGCGGTGGAGCGGGCACACGAGCGCCTCGAAAACACCCGAGCCGCCCTCACGGCATCGTCGGCCGCGCTCGCCCTCCTCGCCTTCATCGGCGTCCTCATTCTCCACCCCATCGCCGCCCTCCCATTCCTCGCCCTCTCGATGTTTTGTGGCGGCGCCGGCTATTACAACTACCGCCAGTTGGAACAGGCCCGGAAGGCCGAGGTTCACGTGTTGAACGCGGCCGGACTGGAAAGCTACTTCAACCTCCAACTCATCCAGGTCGAGGCACTCACGGCTCGACGCGAACACCGAACCGGGGCCATCAAGCTGCACGAGATCCACCGCTATGCCAAGGAATGTTGGCAGCAGCTGGTCGGCACTGTCCCGCTCGAATGGGCGGTGGCGCACCGAACCGAAATCGAAGCCGCCGCCCGTGGCCTCTATCGCGGCACGGCCCCGGTCACCAACCCTGCTGAGATGGTCGATCGGATTCAACGCCATCTCGACCGGGCTGGCTCCCGCCTCGGTGAGTCCCTGCCCGCCTTGCTCGACGATCCGTTCACGATCCTCGACGACTTCGACCTCGCCGCCGTGCTGTCCATGATCACCGACCACGCCCATATCGGCCAGGTCGTACTGCTCACCGACGATCAGCGGGTCCGAGGATGGGCCGATCAACTAGCCGACCGCTTCGCGGCCGCTGTCCTCGAGCTTGGCGCTGGATCTGGGCTGGCGCCTCGCTCGGGCACGGTGGAACAGCAGCCGCAGGCCGACGAAGCAGCGGTACGTGTTCACACCTGGGGCTGAATCCGCCGCAGTCCCAGGCGTGCGGGCACAACGGCTCCGGCGGTCCCTCGGGTCCGCCGGGGTCGGCCTGAACCGCGGTCGAACCTACGACGCGTTCAGATTCCGTGCTTCAGCACCGATCGTGGTCGACTGACCGTGACCGGTCCTGACCATCGTGTCATCGGGCAGGACGAACAACCGATTGGTGATGCTCTCGATGATCACGTCGTAGCTGCTGAAGCTCCTGCCGGTAGCACCTGGTCCGCCATGAAACAGCGTGTCGCCGCTGAAGAGCACACCATCGCTCGGAAGATGCAGGCAGCACCCTCCCGGTGAGTGGCCCGGGGTGTGAAGCACATCGATGCGGTGGTTGCCAACTTCGAGCGAGAGCCCGTCGCGGAGCGAGTCGTCGAATCGTCGGTGCGGATACTCAACCTGCCACAACATCTCATCATCGGGGTGGAGCAGTATCGGAGCGCCGGTTTCGTCCGACAACGCCCCGGCGGCGTTGATGTGATCGTTGTGCCCGTGGGTGCACACGATTGCTTTCAGCTTGCGTCCAGCGATCCCTTTGAGAATCGGTTCGTGATCGTGGGCAGCGTCGATGACAATGACTTCTTCGTCGTCGCCCAGCAACCAGACGTTGTTGTCGACGTCGAAGTCTTCCCCGTCGAGGCTGAAGATGCCCGACGTGATCACGCGGTCGATTCGAGCTGCCATCACATCACGACGACGCTGCGGAGGACGCCGCCTTCTTCCATCTTGTGGAACGCTGCTTCGACATCTTCAAGGCTGATGGTCTCGGTCACAAAGCCATCGAGATTGAGTCGACCCTGGAGATAGAGGTCGATGAGCATCGGGAAGTCGCGACTGGGGAGGCAGTCGCCATACCAGGAAGACTTGAGTGCCCCACCCCTGCCAAACACGTCGAGAAATGGTAGCTCGAGCTTCATTTCCGGGTTTGGAACCCCTACCAGGACCACGGTGCCGGCGAGATCGCGGGCGTAGAACGCTTGCTCATACACGTGAGGCAGCCCGATCGCCTCGATCACGACATCGGCGCCATTGCCACCGGTGTACTCCCGGATCTTTTCGACCGGGTCTTCATCGGTCGCATTGATTGTGTGGGTGGCTCCGAATTGACGGGCCCACTCGAGCTTGGTGTCGTCTACATCGACGGCGATGATCGTGCCAGCGCCGGCAACCCGGGAACCTTCGATGGCGGCATCGCCCACGCCGCCGCAGCCGAAGACCGCCACCGAGTCACCCCGTCCCACCTCGCCGGTATTCATCGCTGCACCGAGCCCGGCCATGACGCCACAACCGAGGAGGCCCGCAACCTCAGGTCGCGCCGAGGAGTCGACCTTGGTGCACTGACCACTCGCAACCAGCGTCTTCTCACAGAACGCGCCGATGCCGAGCGCAGGCGAGAGCTCGGTGCCATCGGCCAAGGTCATCTTCTGGGTGGCGTTGTGGGTGTTGAAGCAGATCTGCGGCTTGCCTCGCAGACACGATCGGCAGGAACCGCAGACCGCCCGCCAGTTCAGGATCACATAATCACCGGGGCTGATGTCGGTGACATCGGGCCCAACCGACTCGACGATCCCGGCGGCTTCGTGCCCGAGCAGAAACGGGAAGTCGTCGTTGATGCCGCCCTCGCGATAGTGCAGATCGGTGTGGCAGACGCCGCACGCCTGCACCTCGACCACGGCTTCGCCCGGTCCGGGGTCGGGGACGATGATCGTCTCGATACTGACCGGTTCGCCCTTTGTCCTAGCGATCACTCCACGTACTTCTTGTGCCATGCCGAGACGCTAGTGCACGACGATCGATGGCGTCTTCCGGACTTGCGTCCCGGGTTGGCGAACTCGGAGGAACCCAAGGGGTTCCCGTGGGACGTTCGCCCCGAAAAGGCGAACTCGGAGGAACCCAAGGGGTTCCCGTGGGACGTTCGCCCCGAAAGGGCGAACTCGGAGGAACCCAGGGGGTTCCCGTGGGCCGGGGAGGATTCGAACCTCCGTAGGCGAAGCCGGCGGATTTACAGTCCGCTCCCTTTGGCCACTCGGGCACCGACCCTTGGGGCACTCGGTGTGAGTGCGAACGACGAGGGTAGCCGATCGCTACGGTGTCTCCATGCCGAGTTTTGATGTGGTTTCCGAAATCGACATGCAAGAAGTCCGTAACGCCGTCGACCAGGCGAGCCGGGAGATCAACAACCGGTTCGATTTCAAAGGCACCGACTCCTCGATCGACCTGAACGACAAGGAGCAGGTGATCACGATCGAGTCCGCCAGTGACGACCGGCTTTCGGCGCTACGCCAGGTGCTCGAAGAGAAACTGGTGAAGCGAAGCGTGTCGTTGAAGGCGGTCGACTATCAGGATGTGGAGGCGGCGTCGGGCGGTCGCGCTCGCCAGCGGATCAACCTAAAGGCTGGGATCTCCTCCGACATGGCGAAGAAGATCAACACACGGATAAAGGAAATGAAACTGAAGGGGATTCAGAGCTCTACCCAAGGTGACCAGGTGCGCGTCACAGGCAAGAAACGCGACGCCCTCCAAGAGGTCATAGCGGCTCTGAAGGAAGCTGACCTCGATCTACCGCTTCAGTTCAACAACTTCCGTGACTGAGGACCTCTTGCTGCAATGATCGAGACGCGCCTCGCCGAGCTCGCCGATGCCGAAGCGATTCGCACGATCTACAACCACTATGTGTCCAACACGACTGTCACCTTCGACATGGTTCCCCGCTCGAAAGAACAGCAGGAAACCTGGCTCGCCGAACGCTCAGGTGCGCTGGCGGTGATCGTGGCTCAGAACGAGGCGGCCGAGGTCGTCGGTTTTGCTTCGCTCAGCCCCTACAAACCTCGCCCGGCCTACCGAACTTCGGTGGAGAACAGCGTGTACGTGGCGCCGGGATCAATGCGTCAAGGTGTCGGCACGCTCCTGATGCAGCGGCTGATCGAAGTGGCAGCCGATCATGGCTACCACGCTATTATGGCCAGAATCGCTGACGCCAACCCGGCCAGCATGGCCCTTCACGAAGCCAATGGATTTGAACTGGTCGGGATCGAACGTGAGGTTGGCCGCAAGTTCAACCGCTGGCTCGACGTCGCCGTCATGCAGCGCCTGCTCTAGACCTCCCTCCGGGGGCCTCCTCGTCGCTGGCTACATCCACTCGTTGCTGCGAAGGCGGCGGATGCGCTCTTCGGCCGGCGGGTGGGTGGTGAAGAGGTTGGAGAAGGAGACCTTGCGATTGTTCAGCGGGTTCACGATGTAGTGAGATGCCTGCGGCGGCGGAATCTCACTGGGAATACGAAGGCTGTAGCCGTGAAGCTTGGTGAGGGCGTCGGCGAGCGGGTTGCCGTCGTTGAGCATCCGGGCGGCACTTCGATCCGCCTCGTATTCGCGGCTGCGGCTGATCGCCATCTGGAGGATGCCAGCAGCCAACGGGGCGAGCATGGCGAACGCGATCGCGATGATCGGATTGCCGTTGCTGTTGCTGCGGCGATTCCCGCCGAACATCCCCATCCACAGCATCATGTTGGCGGCATAGGAGATCACGGTGGCGATGCCGGCGGCAATCGATCCGGTGAGGATGTCGCGATTTCTGACGTGGGCCAGTTCGTGAGCGAGCACGCCGCGAATCTCTCGCCATTCGAGTGTTTGAAGCAACCCCGAGGTCACGCACACCGCAGCGTTCTTCGGGTTGCGGCCGGTTGCGAAGGCATTGGGTTGCTGTTCGGGTGAGACGTACAGCCGCGGCATCGGCAGGCCCGCGGTCGTGGTGAGCTCTTGCATGATCTGGAAGTACTCAGGCATCTCCTGGGGGGTCACTTCCACTGCCTTGGCGGATCTGATCGCCAGCTTGTCGCTGAACCAGTAGCTGCCGCCGACGGTGATCAGTGCGATGATGAACGCGAAGGTGAGGCCGCTCGATCCACCGAACAACTGGCCGGCGAGCATCATGAGCCCGGCCAGGCCTCCGAGAAGTACTGCTGTCTTGAGTCCGTTTTGCATCGTGCTCCTCTAACGCCGCCGGGCATCGGAACTGTTCCAGGGGGAGGACTATCTACTCTGATGGTATGGCTGATTCGGTACGGGTCGATCGATGGCTGTGGGCCGTCCGTGGGTTCAAAACCCGCGCCCAAGCCAACGACGCCTGCACCAAGGGCAGGGTAAGAATCAACGGTGAAGTCTGCAAGCCAGCGTCGAAGCTGCGGGTCGGTGACCGAGTTGAGGCTCGCCGCAAGGACTCGACGATCGTCTACGAGGTCGTAGAGCTACTCGAGAAGCGGGTCGGAGCAGCCCGCGCCGATGAGGCACGCGTCGATCACAGCCCGCCCTCTCCTAGCCGCGCCGAGCCACACGCCTTCGAGGTCGTAGTTCCCACGCGCGATCGTGGTGCCGGGCGGCCCACCAAGAAAGACCGGCGACAAATGCAACGGTTCCGCCAAGGCGAATAGGAACCGCTGAACCGTTGCTGTGCGGCACGCAAGGAATGGCCGCGAGGCACGCGG
>JABDJU010000167.1 GCA_013003325.1 Acidimicrobiales bacterium | reverse complement strand
TTCGAACAGTTGGTCGGGGTTCGCCACAAACCACTGGTCCATCTGGTTCTGTCCGGCGATCACCACCGCCAACGACCCGTCGGTGGATCGGCCCGCTCGTCCGATCTGTTGCCAGAGCGATGCGATGGTGCCGGGGAACCCGCACAGAATGGTGGCATCGAGGCCGCCGATGTCGACTCCGAGCTCGAGCGCGCTGGTGGCGACGACGACCCGAACCTGGCCCGAGGCAAGCTCCTCTTCGATCTCGCGCCGCTCGCTGGCGAGATATCCCGATCGATAGGACCTGATCGTTTCGGCCAGTCCGGGCTCGAGGCTGCGTGCGATACCCGACGCGACCCGCTCGGTCATCGTGCGGCTCGGGCAGAACACGATGGTGCGGCGACCGGCGGTGGCCAGCTCTGCTCCCAACCTGATCGCCTCGGTGGCCGGTGACTGGCGGGTGCCTTTGTCGAGGTCGATGGCCGCGGGTTGAACCAGTGCGATGGTTCGCTCGCCCCTCGGAGAGTGGTCGATGTTGACCTCGGCCACTGTGGTCCCGGTGAGTTCGGCGGCTAGTGCGGCCGGTTCACCGATCGTGGCGCTGGTGAAGATGAAGGTCGGGTTCGCCCCGTAGGCCCTCGCCACCCGCTGCAGGCGGCGCAGCAGATGGGCTACGTGGGTACCGAAGATGCCTCGCAGCACGTGGAGCTCATCGATCACGATGTACTCGAGCCGGGCGAAGAACGTGGCCCAACGCCGGTGCTGAGGCACGATGCCATTGTGCAGCATCTCGGGGTTGGTGAGGATCACGTTGGCGTTGCTGCGAGCCCAGCGTCGCTGATCGCGGTCGGTATCGCCGTCGTAGGTGGAGCCCCGAAGTCCGGGAACGGCGAGGTTGTCGAGAGCCCGAAGCTGATCCTGAGCCAGCGCCTTGGTGGGGAACAGCAGCAGCGATGTGGACGCCCGCAGTCCGGACACGATCGACTCGGCGATCGGGAGCTGGTAGCACAACGACTTACCGCTGGCCGTCCCGGTTGCGATCGCCACCGATTCGCCGTGTCGGATCAGGTTGATGGCCTCGGCCTGGTGCTTCCACAGCCCGCCCTCTGGCATACACCGCTCGAGGGCGGCCGGCAGTGGTGAGTCGAGTTCACCGGTCACACCGGGCCGAGCCGGAATCACCCGGTGGTGCACCATGCGGCGATCGGCCTCGAGCGAGTCGACCACCGACGACAACGGCTTGGCTCCCGGTATCGGTTTGATGTCGACCGGCGGCTGTGGTTGGGGGAGGGCGGCGAGGGCTCGGCGGCGACCGCGCCGGCGCTTCGAGCGCGGCGCGTAGGTGGCTTCGAGCTCTCCCGGAGCAAAAGGAAGCGGCTCCATTCGCACGACCTCCATCGTAGGCGGGGCCTGTGACGGCCAAGCCGGGCGGGGCTACTAGTGTCACACCTGCTGATGAGAGTGATGTCATGACCTCAACAACCCTCACCTCCGAGCAACGAGCGGTCGTGATCGCCAAAGTGGAACGCCTGTGGCGAAAGGCCCGTTCCACCACCTTTGCCGCCGAAGCCAAAGCGTACGAAGAAAAAGCCCTCTACCTGATGGCCCGGGCCCGAATCACCGACGCCATGCTCGACCTCGAATCGACGAGCGACTCGATCGTCGACGTCAAGGTCGGAGCGACCCTGGCCGGCGGCTATCGCATTCCGGCCGAGGCGCTGTTCGACACCGTGTGTACCGCGTTCGGATGCCGCGGCTACCTCTATGTATCGGGTCGAACCAGCCAGCCCGCCGCCGTCGGCTTCGCCAGCGATGTCGACCGGGTCAAGTTCCTCTGGCCGTTCTTGCACGCCGACGCACTCGCCGCGGCCGGTCAGCTTCGAGGACGCACCGCGGCCCACACCATGGCGCTGCGTCGCTCAGCGATGTTCGGTTACGCCGAGGCCATCGCTCAACGGTTCGACGAGATCAACCGGATCGCCTCGAGCGACGCCGATCACGGCAGCGACCAGAGCGACAGCGATGGCCCGCTCCAGCGCTCCGACCGGGCCTCTTCGGGCATCGGTACCGAACTCGTGGTTCGTGCTCGAAAAGAGCGTGTCGACGACCACTTTGCCGGCCTCGGGGTTCGAGGTCGGACCCGACGGGTGAGCGGTGGTCACGGCGGACACCAGCACGGTCACTCGGCGGGGATGAGCGCCGACCTCACCGGCGGATCGCGTCGGGTGAGGGGTGGCGGCGGAGAGCTCACATCGTGAGCCTTGGCCCATGATGCGCGACGAGCAGCGTCGGCAGGTCTACGCCGCTGAGGATCTGGCCGGCGAGGGCACCGCACTGTCGGAGCCTCGCACGGTCGAGTTCCTCACCCGATCCACCGAGGCGCTGTGCCGCGGCCGTTGGTGGCGGGTAGACCTCGGCTGCGGGGCGGTCGACATCGCACTCAACCGCAGCGAACAACGGAGCTACTTCTCACCACTTACCCGAGTGATCTCGCTCAGCCCGCAGGCGTGTGACCTCGGCACGCTGACCCACGAGCTCGCCCACGCCGCCGCTTTCGACACCGACGGGTACGAACCCCTTCACGGTCCCCACTTTCGAACCCTCCATGTGCAGGTGCGCCGCGCCATGCTCGGCACGCGCTGCGCGGCCGATCTCCTGGCGGTGTACCGGCAGTTCGGTCTCGCCACGATGAACGCTCAGAGCGTTGTGCCGTCCGGGTCCGTCCTGCCCACCGAGCTCTACCTTCAGGAGCGAATTGCCGGCCGCCCACCGGGGCACCACACGAGCCGCCGACCGGGCCCTCCGATCGCCTTGTAGCGACAGCGGCTGAGCCATCATGGAGGCGATGCCGGAACCCCTCCCCGCCCCCGCAACCGGACGCGATGCAGCCGAACGATTCGTGGCTGATCGGCTGACCGGCTTGTACTCGGACGAGGTCGCCGGCTCGGAGTCGTTCTCCGGGGGTCAGGGCGCCGCCGACGCAGCGCTGGCCGGGTTCAACGTGGCCGGTTACGCCTCCAGTCGCAGTGAGGTGTGGCCCTCGCCCAGGCAGGGAGCATCGCGGCTCTCGCCTTACATACGTCACGGGCTCCTCACGCTGCCTCAGGTGTGGTCACACGTCGGAGACAAACCCAGCCGCGACGTGACCCAGTTTCGCGACGAGCTTCGGTGGCAGGAATACGCCCGCCATTGGTACGCACGGCTCGGTACTGTCACCCGCCACAGCCTCCGGCACGAACCGGTCGGATCCACTTCGGTCACCCTCAATCAGGAGATGGCCTGCATCGATCTCTGCACCGAGGAGCTGGAGTCGGACGGGTGGCTGGTGAATCAGGCCCGGATGTGGATGGCGTCGCACTGGACGGTGCGGGAGAAGGGGCGATGGCAGGACGGCGAGCAGTACTTCTTCACCCATCTGCTCGACGGTTCGCGGGCCGCCAACCGGCTCGGCTGGCAGTGGACCACGGGGGCGGGCTCGTCGAAGCAGTACGGCTTCAGCAGGTGGCAGGTCGAGAAGCGGGCGCCCGGCCTGTGTGGACAGTGCGAACTCTCACCGGCATGTCCGGTCGAACACTGGCCCGAGTTCGACGATCTCCCCAAGGTCGAGCCCCATCCGCTACTGCGCAGAACCTACGACATCACCGCCGAGGCCGGCCCGGCGGCGCCCCATCGCAGGAAAACCCCCGACGTTGTATGGCTGACCGCGGAGTCGATGGCGCTCCACGATCCAGCCTTGGCGGCTAATCCCGATCTGCCCGTCGTCTTCGTCTTCGACGAGCCGCTTCTCAGCTCGTTGCAGCTCTCGGCCAAGCGGCTCGTGTTTCTCGTGGAGACGTTGGCTGGGATCGCCGAACAGCGCGAGGTCCGGCTCTATCGAGATCGGCCGAGGGTCCTCCTCGCCGGTCACACTCCCGCGGTAACGTTCGCTCCGGTGCCCGGCTTTGCTCGCATTGCTCACTCGCTGTCGCTCGGGGAGGTTCACCCCTTTCCGTGGCTGTCGCGTCCGACCGGTGGAAGTGTGGCTTCGTTTTCGGCATGGCGGAAAGGCTTGGGTGTCTAGATGCCCAAGTATGGGGCCATGGATACCGAGTCTTCAGCGATCCGCATGGAGATCCCGTCGGCGGTCGAGCTGGTCAACGTCGTGCGCATGACCGTGATGAATGCGGTGGAGTCCCAAGGTGCGCTAACCGGATCCCGACTCGACGATCTCCGCCTGGCAACGTCGGAGGCGGTCACCAACGCCATCCAGGCCAACCTGGAGCGGGACGGGTCTCAGCCGGTGAAGATCCGATGCATCATCGCCGACGGGTTGGTTCGGCTCGAGATCACCGACTTCGGTTTCGGGATGCCGCCCGATGAGAACCTACCGCCGCTCAGCGACCCGGCCCGCCTGCACACCGAAGGCGGTTTCGGGGTGCCGCTCATGAAGGCGCTCAGCAACGATCGGGTAGAGTTCGACACCTCCGCCCGGGGCACGACGGTTCGAATCTGGCTGGCTCAGTAGCCTTCAGTTCGATTCACCATTCAATCGCGTTCGCCCGACGTAGACCACTATCCTCTGAAGCCGTAGTCTCTCACTGCGTCCCTGTCCGGCTCGCGCAGCGATAATCAGAGGTTTGACTCGATGGCAGCCCACAACAACCTCCCAATCCGCGACGAGGCGTTCAGCGGTAGCGACCATGCACTGGCCCGCGGCGTGGTACGTCCGGTGGCCACATTCCTCGGTCGGGAGACCGCGGCGGGAATCCTGCTGATCATCGCCACCGCCGCCGCCCTGATCTGGGCCAACGTCGATTACGAAACCTACAGCGATTTCTGGCACACCGAGATCGCCTTGGAGATCGGCGACTTCCGCCTCTACGAAGATCTATCCCACTGGGTCAACGACGCCCTCATGGCTCTGTTCTTCTTCGTGGTCGGGATGGAGATCAAGTCCGAACTCGTCTTGGGTGACCTCCGAAATCCGAAGATCGCCGCCCTCCCCGCTATCGGTGCGCTGGGAGGCATGGTGGTGCCGGCAGCGTTCTACTTCGTCTTCAACACCTCGGGGGCCGCAGCCGATGGCTGGGGCATTCCTATGGCGACCGACATCGCCTTTGCCGTCGGCGTGCTCGCCCTCGTGGGCCACAAAGTTCCCAAGCAGCTGCCGTTGTTCTTGCTGACGCTAGCGATCGTCGACGACATCGGTGCCATCGTGGTGATCGCCGTGTTCTATAACGATGGCGGACTCAGTTTTGGTTGGCTCGGCTGGGCGGTCGCCGGGTTGCTGGCGGTGGTCGTGATGCAGCGGATCAGGATCTGGTTCACTCCGCTCTATGTTGTGATCGGCTGCTTCGTGTGGTTCGCCACCTTCGAGTCCGGGGTCCACGCCACGATCGCCGGCGTCGCCCTCGGCATGCTCACCCCGGCCAAACCCCTCATCGGGGACCAGGCCCTCGGTCATTTGTTCTCGAGCGAGCACTTTGAAACCGAAGGCTTCGGTCCTCGCATCGCTCGCGATGCTCAGTTCCAGATCCGTGAACGGGTCGGCGTCACCACCCGGCTCATCGCACTGCTGAGCCCGTTTACCAGTTACGTGATCATTCCGGTCTTCGCCCTGGCCAACGCCGGGATCCTGCTCAGCACCGACGTGATCACCGATGCGCTCGCCAGTTCGGTGACGATCGGCATCATATTCGGCTTGGTGGTCGGCAAGCCCCTCGGTATCTACGTCTTCAGCGTGTTCGCCATCCGCAGTGGCCTGGCCACCCTGCCAAGATCGTTGAAGCAGGTTCACATCCTGGCCGCCGGAGCGGTCGCCGGAATCGGGTTCACCGTGGCGCTGTTCATCAACGGGCTCGCCTTCGAAGATGAAGCGTTGATCAAGGATCAGGCAACGATCGGCGTGCTCCTGGCCAGCCTGCTCGCCACCTTGCTGGGATACGGCATCATTCGGTTCTCTCACGTGTCCGATGATGCAACCCCTGAGGGTGACCGCATGGCCGAGATGGTCGACACCGACGGCGACGGCAGACCCGACCCGGTCCCCGTCGGTAGCTGAACTCCCCTCAGAAAGTCCTGCTCAGTGGCCTTTCCTGTCGAGCACTGCCGCAAATCGTCCGCGGTTGTCTCTACAGTCTCCTGTCGTGGCCCAATCCCTCGTCATCGTTGAGTCCCCCGCGAAGGCAAAAAAGATCGGTGAATACCTCGGCTCTGACTACGTGGTCGAGTCGTCGATCGGTCACGTTCGCGATCTCCCCAGAAATGCCGCCGATGTCCCAGCCGCCTACAAGGGTGAGAAGTGGGCCAAGATGGGAATCGATGTCGATAACGACTTCAAGGCGCTGTACATCACCAACGCGGACAAAAGGCAACACGTACGGCATCTGAAGTCGCTGCTCAAAGATGTCGATGAACTCATCCTCGCGACCGACCAAGATCGTGAGGGCGAAGCGATCGCCTGGCACCTGCTCGAGTTGCTCAACCCCCGGGTCCCGGTGAAACGCATCGTCTTCAACGAGGTCACCAAGGAGGCGATCGACCGAGCGCTGGCCGATCCAGGTGAGGTCAACCTGAAGGTGGTCGAGGCGCAGGAGGCTCGCCGCCTGCTCGACCGGTTGTACGGGTACGAGCTCTCGCCGGTGATGTGGCGCAAGATCGCCCAGGGAACCTCGGCCGGCCGGGTGCAGTCCGTCGCCACCCGGATCGTTGTCGAGCGAGAACGTGAACGCATGGCCTTCGTGTCGTCCAACTACTGGGATCTGACTGCCACCTTTACCGCCGATGGAGCCGAGCGGCCCTTCACGGCCAAGATCCTCGAAGTCGACGGCGCTCGAATCGCCGGCGGCAAAGACTTCAACGACGCCGGCCAGCTCAAAACCGGCACCAAGAACGAACTGCTCCATCTCGACGAGGCCGGCGCCACCCGGCTGGTCCAAGGTGTCGAAGGGCAGGATGCGTCGGTCGAGAGTCGGGAGGCAAAGCCGTACCGTCGCCGCCCGGCGGCGCCGTTCATCACCTCCACGTACCAACAGGAGGCCGGCCGCAAGCTCAGGCTTTCCTCGGCTCAGGCGATGCGGGTCGCCCAGGGCCTCTACGAACGGGGCTTCATCACCTACATGCGAACCGACAGCGTCACGCTGTCGGACCAGGCTGTTGGCGCCGCCCGCAGCCAAATCGCCGAGCGGTTCGGCACCGAGTTCCTGCCCGATGCCCCGCGGACCTACAAAGGGAAGTCGAAGAGTGCGCAAGAGGCCCACGAGGCCATCCGCCCCGCCGGCGACACCTTCCGAACCCCCGAACAGGTGGCTTCGGAGCTCAGCACCCAAGATCTGAAGGTCTACGAACTCATCTGGCAGCGGACGGTGGCATCACAGATGACCGACGCCACCGGTGAAACGGTGACCCTTCGGTTGGGCGTCCACACCACCGACGACCGCCATGCGGTGTTCTCGACCAGCGGAACCGTCATCATGCACCCTGGCTTCCTGAAGGTCTACCGGGAAGACGTGGACGAAGAGGACGACTCCGACGAGCCCAAAGAGCAACGGTTGCCCGCCCTCGAGGCCGGTGATTCGGCCACGGTGTTGTCCGCCGAGGCCGACGGGCACGACACCCAGCCACCGCCCCGCTACACCGAAGCGTCCCTGGTGAAGAAGTTGGAGGAGCTCGGCGTCGGTCGTCCCTCCACCTACGCCAGCATCATGGCAACGATCCAGGGGCGCGAGTACGTGTGGAAGAAGGGCAGTGCGCTGGTGCCCAGCTTCACCGCCTTCGCCATCGTGAACATTCTCGAACGACACTTTCCGAACCTGGTCGACTACGACTTCACCGCTCAGCTCGAGAACGACCTCGACTCGATCGCGACCGGGGGGCAAGAGCGAATCCCGTACCTGCGGCGCTTCTACTTCGGCGACGGTGAGGACCCCGGGTTGAAGGTCAAGGTCACCGAGCGGCTCGACGAGATCGACGCCAAGGAGATCAACTCGATCCCGATCGGGGTCGACGAAGATGGTCAACTGGTCGAGGCCCGTCCTGGCAAGTTCGGGCCCTACCTGCGGCGGGGCGAACAGACCGCGTCGATCCCGCCCGACCTCGCCCCCGACGAGCTCACTATCGGCAAGGCGGTCGAGATACTCAATGCACCACAAGGCGACCGCGAGCTCGGCACTCATCCCGAAACCCATCAGCCGATCTTTGTGAAGACCGGTCGGTTCGGACCCTATGTGCAGCTGGGTGAACGCGACGAAGAGACCGGTGTGAAGCCGCAGATGGAGTCGCTGTTCAAATCGATGGATCCCGACGCCATCACACTGGAACAGGCGTTGCAACTGCTGTCGTTGCCTCGTCGCGTCGGTGTCGACGAGAACGGCCAGGAGATGCTGGCCCGCAACGGTCGCTACGGCCCCTATCTGGCCCGGACGCTGGTCGACGACGAGGGCAAGGAGAAGAGCGACAGCCGCAGCCTCGAAACCGAGGACCAACTGTTCACCATCACCGAGGCCGAAGCTCGAGATGTGTTCGCCCAGCCCAAGCGACGGCGGGGCCAGGCGGCTCCGAAGGCGGGCATGCCGGTCGGCATCGACCCGGCGACGGACAAGCCGGTCGAACTCAAGGACGGACGGTTCGGGCCATATGTGACCGATGGCGAAACCAATGCCAGCCTGCGCAAGGGCGACGATCCGGAAACAATCACCATCGAGCGAGCCTCCGAACTGCTGGCGATCCGCCGAGAAGCCGGGCCGGCCAAGAAGCGCAAGAAGGCGGCCAAGAAGCGGAAGAAGAAGGCGACGGCCAAAAAGTCGACGAAGAAAGCGACCAAGAAGCGGGCTGTGAAGAAAGCGACCAAGTCCGCTGCCGACGAG
>JABDJU010000143.1 GCA_013003325.1 Acidimicrobiales bacterium | reverse complement strand
TGCCCAAGCCGAGCATCGACACCGGTGCCGGGTTGGAACGGATCCTCAGCGTGCTCCAAGGCAAAGACAGCGTGTTCGAGATCGACGAGATGGACCGTTTGATCAAGGCGGCATCGGACGCGACCGGATATCGACTGGGCGAGGACGACAACAGCGACCTGGCCCTGCGCGTCCTGGCCGAACACGCCAGAACCACGACCTTTCTGATCTCCGACGGAGTGTTCCCCAGCAATGAAGACCGCGGCTACGTCTTGCGTCGAATAATCCGACGCGCCGTCCGGTTCGCCTATCTGCTCGGCGTCTCCGACCTCGTCATGCCGGCCCTGGTCGATGCGGTCGTCGAGATCATGGGCGCGGACTACCCGGAGATCCAGAAGAACCACGATGTGATTCGCACCGTCGCCGAGCGGGAGGAAACCCAGTTCAGACGGCGGCTGGCCAACGGGCTCAAGATCCTCGACGAGCAACTCGGCACCCTGGATTCCGGAGCCGAAGTGCCCGGTGCCACGATCTTCCTTCTCCACGACACCTACGGTTTCCCCAAAGAGGTGACCGCCGAGGTCGCAGCCGAGCGTGGGTACGGTGTCGACCTCGCCGGCTTCGATGTCGAAATGGCCAAACAGCGCGAGCGGGCCAAGGCGGCACAGAAGGGTGGTTCAGCGATCGCGTCGGATTCCGACACGGTGGCAACGCTGGTCGAGCGCGGTCAGCTCACAGTGTTCGTCGGGCGTGAACACCTCACCGATGTGCAGTCCGAGGTGCTGGCGGTGACCGGCAGCGAAAACCCAGACGACCCGATCAGCATCTTCTTGACCCAGAGTCCTTTCTACGCCGAAGCAGGCGGTCAGATCGGGGACACTGGCGAGATCTGGAAGACCGACGCTGACGGCAACGTGACAGCGCGGGGCAGGGTGCTCGACACCACCTACGCCGTCCCCGAGGTGCACCGCCACGTCGTCGAGGTGGTCGAAGGCAGCTTCGATGCCGGAGATCAGGTGTTGGCCAGCGTCGATGTCGACCGTCGCGACCGGATTCGAAGGCACCACACCGCCACCCACATTCTGCATTGGGCGCTGCGCGAGGTGCTCGGTGAAGGAGCCAAGCAGCAAGGATCTCTGGTCGCTCCCGATCGACTGCGGTTCGACTTCTCCCACCACGAGGCCCTCACCCCCGAACAAGTCCAACAGATCGAAGATCTCGCCAACGCGGAGATCCTCAAGAACCCCGCCGCCGCCCACGAGGAGATGGCCAAGGAGGAAGCCGAGGCCCGAGGAGCGGTCGCCTTCTTCGGCGACAAGTACGGGGATCGAGTCCGGGTCCTTACCGCCGGACCATCGGTCGAGTTCTGCGGGGGGACCCATGTGCGCGCCCTGGGCGACATCGGTCCGGTGAAGATCATCTCGGAGGGATCGATCGGATCGAATATCCGACGGATTGAAGCCGTCGCCGGTGACGAGACGATCAAGTTGCTTCGCTCTGAACAGTCCCGCCTGAGCGGTGCAGCTGCCCTGCTGAACGTGCCGGTCGGTTCCCTGACCGAAGGTATCGAGAAGCGGCTGGCAGAGATGAAACAGCAGAAGGCCGAGATCGCAGACCTCCGGCGCCAACTCGCCGCCGGCCGATCCGGCGAGCTTGCCGCCGGTGCGGTCGATGGCGCCGTCTTCGCTCGGGTCGACGGTATCGAGCGCAACGACCTCAAGGACCTGGCGATCGCAGTCCGCGACCAGCCCGGCATCGACGTAGTTGTCATCGCCGGCGCACCTCCCGGCGGTGGGGCGGCCGTTGTCGGTGCCGTCACGAACGAAGCCGGGGTTGAAGCAGGGGTACTAGTAGGACCGGCGGCCAAGGAAATCAGCGGAGGCGGCGGCAAGGGCGTCGACGTAGCAATGGCCGGCGGCAAGAACGTCGATGGTCTCGATGCTGCGCTCGACGTTGCCAAATCGGTTCTCGCCGAAGCCCGTTGACCGATCGGTTCGCCGGTCGCGGGATCGGGTTGGATCTCGGAAGCAAGCGAATCGGCGTTGCCCTCTGCGATTCCAACGGGACCCTCGCCACTCCCTATGAGACGGTCCAGCGCAGCGGCAGCGTCGACACGGACCATCGACGGCTGGCGCGCCTGATCGAGGAAGTCGATGCCGCCTTCGTGGTCGTCGGCGTGCCGTATTCGCTTCGCGATGGAGCCGTAGCCTCCGCCGCCCATGACGTCCTCGACGAAGTCGACAAGTTCAGAGGCCACCTCCCGGAGGGATGCTTGCTCCACCTCCAGGATGAGCGACTCACGTCGGTGACCGCCGAGCAACGTCTGACCGAGATGGGAATCAGAGGACGCCGCCGGCGACAGCTCGTTGATCAGATCGCAGCGGCGGTGATCCTGCAGACCTGGCTCGACGGTGATCACAATCCCGACCGGTGAGCCGATCCCGGTGGTTTAGTGCCACCGCCACCGAAGGCGACTTGAGTACGCTGTCACCCGTGACGGCACCGACCCAACCACCGCGCCCGGGAACTCCCGGTGTCGACCGGTCCGGGCCAACCGGCGACGACCTGAGCATCGATCCGCCGGACGAACTCACCTGGGACGAAGAGGACGAGTTCGTGCGCGTCCGACACGGGGGCTGGAGGATCGCAGGAGGCCTGCTCGCTGCAGTGTTGATCTTCTTTGGCGGCTACACGGTTGTGAAAGAGGGTCGGGCCTGGTTCGACCGACAGCTCGACCCGGTCGGCGAGCCTGGTGAGGCCATCGACCTTGTGGTGCCAAGGGGAGCCACCACGTCAGACATCGGGGTGCAGCTCGCCAACAACGGAGTGATCCCGAACAGCACCTTCTTCCGCTATTACGTCGAGTGGAAGGACGAGGGCAACTTCCAGGCCGGCGAATACACCTTCTACTTGAACTCTTCGGCCGACGAGGCGATTGCCGTTCTGAACGCAGGGCCGAAACCGCCGGAGGTCGATCAGTTCATCATCCGAGAGGGGTTGTGGACGAGCGAGATCCTGGCCCGGGTCTCTGAGCAACTCCCCGGTATCAATCCCGAACAGCTCCAAGCCGCTCTCGATGGCGGCACGATCGAGCCTCGGTACCGACCGCCCGGAGAAACATCGTGGGAGGGGCTGCTGTTCCCCGACACCTATGAGGTCAACAAGGGTGCCACCGCCACCGAAGTTCTCCAGCGGATGAGTGACGAGTTCGCCCGCGTGACCGGCTCGCTGGGCTACGGCGCGGCCGAAACCAAGCTCGGGTACTCCGCCTACGAGGTGCTCATCGTTGCTTCGCTGATCGAAGCCGAAACCCGCGTCGACGACGAGCGTCCCCTCGTTGCGTCGGTCATCTACAACCGGCTTCGGGAGCAATGGATCCTTGGCATCGATGCCACCTGCATCTACGGAGCCGGCGACCGCGACGTCGAACTCACCCGGTCCGTACTCGACCAGGAGACCCCATATGGCTGCCGCAACGTCCGGGGCCTGCCTCCGACTCCGATCAACTCACCCGGTCGAGCCAGCCTCGAGGCAGCGCTGAACCCGGCGGAAACAGACTTCTTCTACTACGTGTTGACCGATCCATCCGGTCGCCACTCGTTCGTGGAGACCCAGGAGGAGTTCAACGAAAAGGTGCAGATCTGCCGCGACTTGGGTCTGTGCTGAGCGACGGTCCGCTCAGCCCCCGGCCGACCGGATCGACCCGTCTGGCGGCCGTGATCGGATGGCCGGTGCGCCACTCGCTCTCGCCGGTGATCTACAACGCCGCCTTCGCCTCGGCCGGCGTCGACTGGACCTACGTGGCCCTCCCGGTCGAACCGGGAAAGGGGGCCGCTGCGCTCGACTCGATGCGTACTTTCGGGCTTGCCGGCCTCTCGGTCACGATGCCGCACAAGTCCGACATCGCGGCTGCCGTCGACGTGCCCAGCGCGTCGGTGACGACGCTGGGGGCGTGCAACTGCGTGTACTGGTCGGACGGAGTGCTGCATGGGGACAACACCGACGGCGATGGCCTGGTCGCCGCCCTCGAGACCGAGACCGACGTCTCCCTGAACGGAAAGACCGTGTCGGTCCTCGGCACTGGGGGAGCGGCCAGGGCGATCATTGAGGCCATCGGTCGGACCGGCGCCGCGTCGATTCACGTGTGGGGGCGGAGAGCCGAGGCTGCCGAGGCGGCGGCCGCCCTCGCTCCCATCGCAACGACGGGACCCCTTGAACAGGTCGAAGACGCCGACGTTCTGATCAACGCAACCCCGGTCGGTATGTCAGGGGGACCGAATCCTAAGGGAATCCCGCTTCCGGCCGACCTGATAAGCCAACATCAAATCGTGCAGGACATCGTCTACGAACCCCGGGAAACCCCATTCATGGCGCTAGCTCGTGAGCGGGGGGCTAGGGTTGTCGGAGGCGTCGGAATGCTCGTTCACCAAGCAGCACGCCAATACACTCATTGGGTCGGGGAACCGGCTCCGATCGAGGTCATGATGCGGGCAGTTCAAGACGGAGAGTAAGGAAATGCTTCAGGGATCACTCGACAACTTCAGCCTCGATGAAGTGCTGAACCTATTGGCGGGGACCATGAAGTCCGGGCATCTCCGGATCAGTGGTGACCGTGGCACAGGGTCACTCTGGATCGAGGAAGGCCGGCTGGTTCAGGCCGAGGCCTCCAATACCGTGGATGGGGGTGAGTGGGAAGACGTGATGTTCGAACTGCTCCGTTTCGAAAGCGGCAATTTCTCCTTCGTCGCCGACGACATGGCGCCGTCCCCCGGCGAGCCAGAAGAAATCGACCCGCTCGTCGAACGCGGCCGGGAACTGCTCTCTGAGTGGAACGCCATCGAATCGGTCATCCCCTCACCAGAACATGTTCTTGCTCCGGTGGCCAAGCTCCCGATCGAACAGGTCATGCTCACCTCGGCAGAGTGGGAGACCATCATCGCAATTGGTGAAGGCCGTTCCGTTTCGCAGACCTGCAGCGTGCTCGGCGTCGGTGAACTGAAAGGCTGCCGACGCATCAAAAGCGTCGTCGAGCGGGGTTTGGTCAAGATCGATGAGCCCGGCGCACGGGCGGTGGATCAGGCAAGCCCCGAGGCGTTGGCCGAGGCGGCTGTCGACGCCCACCCTGCACTGGAGGCCGCAGCTGACTCCGAGCAGTCCAACGTCGTCGACCTTCCGGTGGCCGAACAGGCCGTTCCCGAGGTTCCCGAGGCACCCCAGGGCCAGCAGATCGTCGCTGCCGTCCCGCCTACCCCACCTCCGGCTCCACCTTCACCCGAGGAAATCAGACAGTTCACAGAATCGGTCGGCGACGTGTCATCGTTGGGTGACACCCCGCCTCCACCGCCGCCCCCCGAACACGCCGGCGGAGTAAACGAAGATGGATCGGCAGCGGCTGACGATGAGGCCAGTCTGCTGATGAAATATCTCCAGAGCGAGAGCTGATACATGCCGCTCGAAGCGGCCCTCTGTACCGCCCTAGGGGTGCTCCTCGCTCCCCTCGTCAGCATCATCGTCGACCGGGCCGTCGAGCGCGAGCCGTTGGTGGCCGAGCTCAGATGCCCGCGATGCAGCCGGACTCTGGCCAGACGAGCTCTGGTCCCGGTGTTCGGGCTCGGGGAGAGATGCTCGGAGGGCCATCGCCACTGGCGATATCCCGCGGTGACCTCGGCGATGGCAGCTACCTATGCGGTGGCTGGTTATCGGTTCGGCTTCACCTGGCAGTTGTGGCCCTACCTCGTACTGTTCGCCGCCCTGGTGGCGATGTCGATCATCGACATCGAGACCAAACTCCTGGTCAACATCATCACCTATCCAACGCTGGCCGGCTTCCTCTTCGCAGTGCTGGCCTTGAGTTCGCCCAACGGCTATTCCGACGGCATCGCGCCCGCGCTGTGGGCTGGCGGTCTCTACTTCCTATTCTTCCTGGTGGTCCATGTCGTGTATCCGGCCGGGATGGGACTGGGCGACGTGAAGTTGGCCCCGTCGCTCGGTCTCGGGGTCGGCTGGCTGTTCACCGAAACGACTGCGGCGGTGGAGCGAATGATGGTCGCAGTGATTCTCGGGCTGCTGCTCGGCGGTGTGATCGGCATCATCGTCCAGCGAAGCCGCAAGGCCGAGGTGCCCTTCGGCCCCTTCATGGTGCTCGGTACCATCATCGTCATCGCCGGGACGGTTCCGGCGAGTCTCTGAGCCAAGGTGCGCAAGATCGGAACGGCAACCGGTACCTTTGTCTCCGGTGACGGGTCTCGATTTCTCGCTCAGTCCGGATCTC
>JABDJU010000141.1 GCA_013003325.1 Acidimicrobiales bacterium | reverse complement strand
CGGCGGATCGGGCCAGCGAGGCGAGGAGCTCGGGGGCGAGGGTCTGGTCGCACAACTCGAGCAGGCATCGAAGGAGGGAGATCAGCAGGGCAGAGGACCCGGCCAGCCCGACCCCGCGTGGAATGGTGGACTCGTACCTCACGTCCACACCGGTCGGCAAGGTCCACTTCTGGGAGCGAGCGAGATCGACAAAGGACCGAAGGCCCCCGGCGAGCAACTGTTCGCCGGTTCCGTACCCATATCGATCCACGAAGTCGGCGAAGTCGGCGATCGAAGCGAACTCGAATGAATCGGGTGACGGACCGCTGATCCGAACCGTGTCGCTCTCGCCCACCATGACGGTGGCCAACATCCCCTTTACGGCCATCGCCAGCGTGCGGCCGCCGTAGCCGTCGGATGGGTTCCCCAACAGCCCGACTCTGGCGGGAGTGGAGTGCCGGATCAGCTGAAGTCAGCCTCCGAGGGCACCGGAACTCCGGGTTTGTAATAGGTGTAGAGGTCTTCGATGATCTCTTTGAGTCCGTCGCTGTTCTGGCCCGGCGCCAACGTCACCGTGATCGTCTGAGCGTAGACGTGTACCTCATCTACCTTGCCGGTCTCGATGAGGGCCCTAGCGATCGTGTCAGGAGAACGGTGGCCGAGGATCTCGTCGCCACGCCGATAGCGCTCGTGGCCCATACCGGTGAACGACCGGTTTGTTTCAAACCGGATCCGCGACGGACGGGCGGTGGCGGATTCGAGGACGGTGACCGGCTCTCCCATAGCGGTGAAATAGTACCAACAAACCCAGCACAACCGAGACGACGGCCAGCACGGTGTGCACCGCCTTGAACCCCGAACTCCACTCACCGAGAAGAATCTGATAGGCCCGAACCGGCCAGACCACGACGTTGGCGACCGCCAAGGCAAGCGCCGCCCCCGACACGCAGGTCAGGGGATCTGAGGCTCCGTCGCGCCATAGCCCATATGCCGAGCGCACGACCCACAGCGCCAGGATTACAAAGCCACCGGCCAGGCCAAGGCGCCACCAGAGGTCTACGCCCGCCAGATCGTCGCCGAGAATGTTGCGAATCCGGCTTCCCCACACCACGAGCGACCAGGCCGTCAGCGTCGGAACTCCGAGTCGGGCGGTCTTGGAGAGCAGCTCATGGGAGGTCATTGAGGAAAATGATGGAAGCTTTTGTCGCGTTGAGGCAAGCTTCACCGCCAGAATCGGTCAGAGGTGGTTGAATGGGTGCCGTGTTGGGATCGAAGATACATAGGCCGAAACGTGCCATCTCGGCCTGCGTTGTGCTCGCGATGTTGGCAGTGGGGTGTTCGAACGCAGAATCCCAGCTCGAAGTGTCTGCCGCCACCGTGGCCGGCGTCACGACGGCGCGATCGTCCACCACCGCCGAGATTCCCCCCACAACCAAGCAGGAGTCCACCACCACCACCGCAGCGGACCCCGGGTCGTCGGTCGAACGCCCGGGCGAACTCGATCCGGTGGAGCCCACCGGTCTCGATGTCGCATTGATCAGCTTCGACGATTCGGTCAGGTTGATCCAGCCCGACGGTTCGGTGACCCTGCTCGCCCGCGACGATGCGGTGCGGGTAGCCGGCGACACCCGCGGCGGCGTGGTCTTCCAACGCGAGCTGGTCCCGGGCCCGCAGTCGTCGCTGCTCTGGCAACCAGCGGGAGCCATCGTTCCCGAGGCCGTGTTTGTCCCGAAGCCCGACCAGAAGGTCGAGCTGCACGGCGTAACAACCGTGACGGCTCAGCCCGAGTTCGTCTTCAGCGTGACGTCTGAGTCGTCCACCAACCGGTCGCTGAACAGGCTCGACCCCAACACCGGCGTGGTCACCGAGCTCGCCGTTGTCGACGACGCCGAGTTCGGATCCAAGTCGACGCAGGTGGACGGGTTGTTCATCGTCACCACATGGCAGCGGCCCGAGGCGGCGGGATGGACGGTGTACCAGAGTGGAACCGGGCGCGAGATCGGTGGCAGTTTCCCCGACGTCGAAGCCGCCTGTGCTGATGGCGAAGGCTTTTCCTGTGCCCGCCTTGCGTCCCTGTCGCTCGACATCGAGCTCGTGTTCCGGATCGTGCCCCACGATGTTCCGGCCCAGCCCGGTCGCTACGACCTGCTGGTGAGCCGATCGGAGAACGGCGCCACCGTGACGCGGGTCGATCTCACCTCGCTCGAGGGCGAGTGGTTCCCCGAGCATCTTTCGGAACTTCCGGCGGGGAGAATCCTCCTGTCGAGATCGGTTGATCCGGGCCGACTGCGGCCGACTACAGGAGTAGTGATCGATCCCGCGTCGGGTTCGGTCGAGTCGCTCACCGAGATCGGATTCGTCCGTCTCCCATAGCGAGAGTGCTACCGCACTAACCTACTTCTCGCCGTCGAGGTGTCATGCGTTCTTTCAAGTTCTCCATTCCGGTCGTAGTGTTCACCACGCTGTTTGCCGCGGCGTGCTCCACAGCGGGGACCCAGCTCGAGAACAGCGCTCCGGTAGAACTGCCCTTCGACCCGGCCGGCACCCAACCGGTGACCGAGGAGCTCGGTCCCCAGCCCTCGACCTCCACGATCGACCCGGCGGTCGTCGGACCGAACTTTCCGGTGGCATCGGCTGGTCCCACCATGGCGGTCTCCGGCAACGACGGCGTGTGGTGGTTCGACGCCAACGGCAAGGAGCATCTTGTCGTCGAACCGGCGGTGGCCGCCGACTACGACGGCGACGGTGGCCTGGTTTTCCAGCGAAGCCGGTCGGGTCCGATCGTGCGCCGTACACGGGATGCTTCCGAACAGCAGATCGTGAGCCCGGGCGAGGCTGAGCGGCTCGAACTGATCGGGGTGACCGACGGGCCCGATGCCGAAACGATTTTCCTCCGCCATCGCGACGACCGTGTCGACCTCGAACGACAGGCACTGGGATCGTCGGACTCAACCGTGATCGGCCAGATGGATCGCGACGGCGTCGCTCCCGAGGCGCTCTCCCTCCAGGGCAACTATGTGTCGGCGATCTACCGAGACGGCGCCGGCGCTGGATGGGTCACGGTCTCGCTCACGAACGGCCAGAAACTCTATGGAACTACGGGAGCGGCGCAGGGCCGCTGCGCCACCGTTCAGCCCGACTGCGCCCTCGCCGTCACGATCAGTGTCGACGGGTCCACCGTGTATCAGGTGCAGGCGGGCGAGGATCCGGAGGCATGGTTCCTCACCGTTCACAACGCGGCAGATTTCTCAACGCTCGACACCATCGATCTGCAGCGGCCGGCCGAGGGGTGGTTCCCGACCCGGATTGAGTCGACTGATGGTCAGGTCGTGGTGAGCCGGACCGCATCCCTCGACGGTGGCGGCGATCTGTCCGCGCTCGTGATCGATGTCGAAAGCGGGGAGATTCGACAGCTCGATCGGGCCGGCACCGCAATCACGATCCGCGGCTAGCTACTGGGCGTTCTCAGAGCAACCTGAGCTGGGCGTCGTTGACCAGACGCGGTGTCCCGGTCCACGGGAGCTGGTCCATGAAGACCCAGGACCGACGGTGGATTGCGGTAGGACCGAACGCCTGCAGTGCCAGCTTGTGACGCGGGCACGGGTACCCCTTGTTGGCATCGAAATCGAACCCCGGATAGCACTCGGAGTCTGCGATCATCATTCGATCGCGGGTGACTTTGGCCAGGATCGACGCCGCCGCGATCGACAGCGAGATGCTGTCGCCCTTGACCAGTTTCACGGTCCGGGGGTGGCCGACGAAGTCCCAGTTGCCATCGATGACGACCGCATCGGGGGGCTGGGGCAGCTCGAGCCCGGCCAGCGCCCGCTTGGCGGCCAGTCGCTGGGCGGCCGACATTCCGAGCCGATCGCATTCGGCGGGGGAGGCATGCCCGACGGCCCACGCGTCGACCCAGTGAATGATCCGGTCATACAGCGCCTCTCGCTCTTCGGGTCGGAGCTGCTTGGAGTCTCGAAGCTTGTAGATGCGCCGGTCTTTGGGCACCACCACCGCGCCGAGGGTTAGGGGTCCGGCCCACGAACCTTTGCCGACTTCGTCGATGCCCACCACGATGTCGCAGCCTTCGTTCCACAGCTGTCGTTCGGTCTTCAGCCCGGGCGACGACTTCTTCAACGCCTTGCGAAGCTTGGGGACCGGGTGCGGCATCGGGTACCACCCTAATCCGCACAGCGCCGACAGCGCCGCTTGGGCC
>JABDJU010000109.1 GCA_013003325.1 Acidimicrobiales bacterium | reverse complement strand
ATCATCGCCTTCGAGGAGTGCTTCGTCGGCGGCGAGATCTTCGAACGAGTTGATCGTGGCCGCTTGGACCTGGGCCTGCCGGCGCATATGTCGGAACCACATAAGTCCAACGATGACGGCGATGGCGCTTGTCCAGTGATTGACCCGAACGCCGAGGATCAGCGAGGCCTCGTCGGTGCGAATCGACTCGATCAGGAAACGGAGCACCCCGTAGCCGGCGATCCACAGCGGCAGGATCTGGCCTCGCCCGAGCCGCTCGGTGCGGTCCAACATGATCAGGGTGCCGGCCAGTGTGAGGTTGAGCAGCGCCTCATAGAGGAACGCCGGATGGAACGTGTTGAACTCGGCGTAGCCCTCCGGACGGTAGCGAGGGTCAACCTCGAGAGCCCAGGGCAGGTCACTGGGGCCGCCGAAGACCTCCTGATTGAACCAGTTCCCGACGCGTCCGATCGCTTGGGCTACCGGAATGCCGGGGATCACCGCGTCGATGACATCCCACAACCGATCGCCGGTGATCCCCTTGCGTCGGGCCTGCCACACCCCGGCGGCGACGCCGAGAAGGAGGCCACCCGGAATCCCCAACCCACCGTTCCAAATCGCAAACACGTCGAGAGGGGAGTCGGTGTACATCTTCCAGTCGGTGATGACGTGATACAGCCGAGCACCGATGAGCCCAGCAGGAACTCCGACCGTGGCGATCGAGGTTATATCGTCGGGATCACCGCCCTGAGCCTGCCACCGACGCCGACCGATCTCCACTGCGGCCAACACGCCGAGGGCAATCATCAGGCCGTAGTAGTTGAACGTCAGGGGACCAAGACTGAAGCTGTTGCCCGGCGGGGCGGGGATCGAAGCGAGAAGGCTCACCGAAGAGGAACCGTCGTACGGCGGATATCCAATCCCATTTCGACGAAGTTTTCGATGGGCCGGTTGTAGCCGCGGTCGAGGTGATGGGTTCCGGTGATGGTTGTGGTTCCCTTCGCAGCCGCCGCGGCCAACACGTAGGCGAAGCCGCCGCGGATGTCTGGCACGACGACGTCGCTGCCTCTGAGTTCGCTCTTGCCGTGTACGACCACCGAACAGGGGGTGGATGAACCCACGAAGCGGCTGTCGATGCTACCCAGTGCGGTGGTGTACATCTCGATCTTGGCGCCCATCTGATTCAGCGCCGGCACGTAGGTGAACCGGTTCTCGTAGACAGTTTCGTACATCACCGAAAGGCCGTTGCATTGGGTGAAAAGGGCGACCATCGGCGACTGCCAGTCGGTCATGAAGCCTGGGTGGGTATCGGTCTCGACCGCTGCGGGTCGGAGCTGATCGGACCAGGCGGAAATCGAAGCGTCGGTGATCTCGAACTGTGCCCCCATCCCGTGGAGGGTGGAGATCGCCGTGACCAGACGGTCCTGGCTGCAGCCGTGCACCGTGACCTTTCCGCCGGTGATGAGCCCGGCCACCAAGTAGCTGAAGGCCTCGATACGGTCACCCTTCAGCTTGTGGCTTGCCCCGCTCAGCTCATCGACGCCGTCGATGATGTACCGACGGTTGGGGCGCATTTCGATCCGCGCTCCCATCCGTTGAAGGAACAGGGCCAGCTCGATGATTTCTGGTTCGGTGGCACCGCCGTCCAGCACGGTGCGGCCTTCGGCCAGAACCGCCGACAGCAGTACGGTCTCGGTCGCTCCCACCGATGGGTAGGGCAGCTCGACGTGAGCACCCTTGAGACGGCTAGCCTTGGCTTCGAGCCCCTCGTCGGTGATGGTGATCTGGGCACCCATTTTGGTGAGGGCGTCTACGTGGAAGTCGACCGGGCGTGAGCCGATGTCGTCACCGCCAACCAGCGGCACGAACGCTTCACCGACGGCGTGCAACAGCGGCCCGATCATCAGGATCGGAATGCGGTTCATGCCGCTGAATCGGAGCGGCACCCGGCTGCTGTGGAGGCTTGATGGATCGACTGTGACCTCGTTGACACCGCTTCGTTCGACGGCGCAGCCGAGGCTTGTGAGCATGTTCGTGGTGATTTCGACATCACCGATGTCGGGCACGTTGCTCACCGTCGACGGTGAACGGCCGAGCATGGCAGCCACGAGGTGCTTGGTCACGGCGTTCTTCGACCCTCGAACTGTCACGTCGCCGGTCAGAGGACCGGTCGGGTTCACCACCCACGCGGCGGTGTCGGTCACCTCGGCATCGTTGGGTTCACTCACTGCTGGATTGCTCCCTGTGCGTGGGTCGTTCGGTCGTGGAGGCGTGTACGCAGAAGCCATCGCTGGCCACCGTAGTGGCCCGCAGAGCAATCGCAGTGGAGGGATTGGCGGGACTGCACTTGAGCTGGCGTGTCCACGCGGTGTTCAGGTGCGGAGCGAGAGCCGATCCAGCTGTTCGCGCAGCGGGCTGACGCCTTCGAGAAGGTTCTGGAGGCGGCGGACCGGATGTAACGGGCCCATGTTCGACAACGACGGAATCGAGGTCGCTCGAACAAGTTCGGCCATGTCGAATGCGACGCAATACAACGCCAGGCGTTCAACGACGCGGGGGTGGGCGAAGAGCTCCGGGTAGTCCTCGGCGATCCATCCCGGGACGTCTTCGAAGTCGAGGGAGCTGAGCGTTGCCGCCACGTCGGGCGGGACGTGGGCCTCGGGGAACCGCAGGAACCGCAGGAGAACGTCGAGTTCGAGGTCCGGGGGCGCCCCTCTGGACCACTCGAAGTCGAGCAGGGCGCTGAGCCCGTTGACGTCGACCATCACGTTTTCGAAGCTGAGGTCGCCGTGGATCAGCGTGCGTTGGTGGTAGTCGTCGAGTGCCGAGCCGTGGTCGTTGACGAGATCGGCGATGTCCTGCAGAAGCATTCGGTCGACGTCGCCCTTGCCGATCAGCTCGTCGACGGCCATGAGGATCGGCACGACCGGGCTGACTGCTGCAGGGTTGAGAAGATGGGGGTTCTCGTGCATCCGGGTCGCGACCGGTGGCGTCGGCACCGAGTGGAGCAGGCGAAGGGCCCGCGACAACTCGGAGATGAACTTGCGGCGTCGCGTTTTGTCCATATCGGGCCACGCCCGCGACACCGCCCTGCCGGGCTTGCGTTCGATGACAACGAAGTCGTACCCGGTATCGCCCGAATAGCCCAGAACGTTTGGGAAGTAGCTTTCGCCAGGCAGCGCTTGGCAGAGCAGACCCTCGCGGCGCAGTCGTTGATCAGGGCGGCAGTTCACCCGCACGACCTGTCGGGGTGCGACGTGCACCTCGTTTCGGGTCGAGGCGGCCCGCACCAATGTGTCCGGCAGTTCGAGACCGAGTCCCTGAAGGGCGCGGCGAGCACGGGTCTGGGCGAAGCGATCCGAACTCATGCTGATCTATCGGCGAGAGTTTGCCCCAGGTGAAGGTCTGCCCGCGGATTGGGCGACGCCGCTCAGGAACGCAGGATTGCTTCGTTGAACAGCGGCCACGCGTGCCCTGCCCAGGGTCCAAACGGGGTGTCGGTGAGGCACACCGCGAACCGCCGGGCGCGGCGATCGACCCATAGGAACGTGCCCGCCCCGCCGAAATGGCCGACGGTGTGTGCGGGCGCCGATGCGCCGTTCCAATGCGGTCGTTTCGTGCCCCGGATCTCGAAGCCGAGCGCCCACGGGTTCGGGGACTGCCGCCCGAATCCTGGTAAGACGCCGATCAGTTCAGGGAGGAACGGCTCTAGGGCATGCTCGAGAGTGGTGGTGTGGATCAGCACAGGATCGAGAACTTCGTCGCAGAAGCGAATCAGGTCTCTGACGGTGCTCACCGCCCCGTGGGCCGGCGAACCCTCGAGCCAAGTGGAGGACATGCCAAGGGGCTCACACACCGCCTCCCTCAGGTAATCCGCCGGGCTCATGCCCGCAGCATCGGCCAGTGCAGCACCGAGAAGGTCGAAGCCGGCATTGCTGTAGATGCGACGCGTGCCCGGCGCAGTTGACGGGTCGCCAGTTTCGGGTCCGAGGCCTGAGGCGTGTGCCATTACGTGGGCCACGGTCGAACCGGGAGGGCCGAGCGCGTCATCGAGCCCGAGCGTCCCTTCCTCCGACGCGACCAGCAGGGCATATGAGAAAAGGGGTTTGGTGACCGACGCGAGACCAAACCCGTCGATCACCGGTCCGAGGGTTGTGAGTTCTCCGCTCTTGTTGGTCCAGACAGCGGCTACCTTGCCGACCGGCCAAGAGCCGGGAAGAGAGGATGGGTCCGGCAATTCGGTGTCGTCGGTGACGCTCAAAGGTTCAACGACTCCACGAGATGGGCCGCCTTGGCGAGGTTTGCGACCTGGATCGGATCTGCGAACCCAGGTACCGCGACCTCACCGATCGCAGCGTTGGTCGTCGACAGTCCGGGGACGATATCGACCGGACCCAGTAGCTCGCCCGGGCCCGCAACGTCGGCCAAACGAGCGGCAAGGTTGACCGATGCTCCGATGTAGTCGTCGCCTTCGAACAGAATGACCTGTCCGGTCGTGACCCCGCCGTGCACCTCGAGCAGGCCCTTGTGTCGAGCTCGAAGGATCACCCGCAACAGACACGACAGCACCGCCGGTGCCTCATGGCCGCCGAACATCGCGCCATCTCCCAGCCACTTTGCGACCCGGACTCCCGACGATGCGCTGGTGTCTCTCACGATCGACCGGAACACCTCGAGCTGTTGGACGGCGGCGTCGTCCCCGTGGGTGTTCGAAAACCCGGTGAACCCTGACAGGTCGATGAAGCCGACGGTGCGCCGAACCCGATAGGTCGAGGGGGGAGGCGCGAGATAACCAGGTTCCATGGGATATCGACAGTAACGCCTGTAGGACCGCTTCGTCCGAGCACGCACGACATCCCCAGAAAGAGGTTTCGAGCCGTTACGCTCCTGAGTACGAAATCTCTGCCGAAAGACCACAATGACCCTTTTCTCTGAACTTGGGGTCGCACCTCCGGTTGTTTCCGCCCTCGAAGAACGAGGAATTCAGTCCGCTTTTGCCATCCAGGAGCTTGCGATCCCGGATGCCCTAAACGGGCGAGATGTATGCGGCAAAGCCCAGACCGGATCAGGTAAGACCCTCGCGTTCGGGATCCCAACGATCCAAGCGCTCGCCAGCGCCGAACGCGGAACTCTTCACGCCCTCATGCTCGTGCCCACCCGTGAACTGGCCACCCAGGTCGTCGACGAGTTGGCACCGCTCGCAAGATCGCTGAATCTTCGCGCCATGGCCATCTATGGCGGCGCCGATATGGACAAACAAATCAACAAGCTCAACAAGGGCATCGAAATCGTTGTCGCCACACCCGGCCGACTCATCGACCTGCTCGATCGCAAGGCGCTCACGGTCTCCGACGTGAATTGCGTTGTCATCGACGAAGCCGACCGCATGGCCGACATGGGATTCCTCCCCCAGGTCGAGTGGATTCTCCGCCGCATCGAAGGCGACCACCAGACCCTGTTGTTCTCCGCAACCCTCGACGGCGCGGTCGGGTCACTGATCAGCCGGTATCAGACCGACCCGGTCTTTCACGAGGTCGCAGCCCACGAAGTGACCGTCGAGAACATGACCCATCGGTTCCTCCACGTCCACCAAATGGACCAGGCCAAGGTGGTGGCGTCGATCGCCAACTCGGTTCAGCGGACCATCGTTTTCTGCAACACCAAGCGGGCCTGCGACAAGGTGGCGAGCGAACTCAGCAAACTCGATGTGGCCGCCCAGGCGATCCATGGAGACCTTCGGCAGCGTCACCGCGAGCGGGCGCTCGCGTCCTTCGCCCAGGGCCAGACCAACGTGCTGGTCGCGACCGACGTCGCCGCACGGGGAATCCATGTCGACGACGTCGAGGTAGTCATCCACTACGACGCGCCCGACGACCACAAGACCTACCTCCACCGTTCGGGCCGAACCGCCAGAGCGGGTGGTTCGGGGCTCGCGGTGTCGATGGTTCGTTGGAATGAAGAGCTGCATGTGAAGCGGCTCCAGAAGCGCCTGGCACTCGACATTCCCATTGTCGAGATGTTCAGCAACGATCCCCGCCTCGCTGACCTGGCCGCGTGGGATCCCGCCGCCTAGCGCCGGGCGATGGCCTCCGTTCCCCGACCCGATCCAGCGTGGCTCCACCACGCGGCCACCGTCGGGGTCGAAGGTATCGCCGACGCGGTGCTCGACGCATGTGCGGTCGAGGGTCGTGTGGCCGCCCCGTCGAGCCAGCGGATTCTCGTTTCCGAGCCGCTGGGAGGTTGGGCCAACCCACGATTGCTCGGCTGGTTGCACGAATGGGCTAGCTCCTCGGCCGAGCGCAACGATCGCGGCGCTCACTACACGCCCCCCGACTTTGCTGCCGCCGTGGTCGATGCAGCCCTTGATGGCTGGGAGCTTCCCGTGTTCACCGTCGATCCCGCTTGCGGGGGAGGGGTGTTCTTGCTGGAGATGCTCGACCGACTGGTGGCTTCCGGGGTTGCGCCCGCCGACTGCGTCGACCGGGTTGGGGGAATCGAGATCGATCGCGGCGCCGCAGATGTAGCGTCGATGGCGATTCGTGCGTGGCAGCTCCAGCACGGAGTCGCCGCCCCGAAGCCGGCCCAGATCGCGGTGATGGACGCGCTGGAGCGATGGCCAGGAGCCTGGCCCGATCCCGGGCTCGTCATCGGCAACCCACCCTTCGCCAGTCCGCTCAAGTCGGGCGCAATCCCTGAGGAGGCGGCCGCCTACCGGAACCATCACTCGGAGGTCCTCGGTCCCTATGCCGATCTGGCCGCCATCCACATGTGGAGGGCGTCCCAAGTGCTTCACGACGGCGGCCGTCTCGCCTTCGTCGCACCGGTATCGATCATCAACGCCCGGGATACGGGGCGAATGTGGGAACGGTTCGAAGCCGAGGCCGACGCCATCAGCGTCTTGATTCCCGAATCGAACCCCTTCGATGCCAGCGTGCGGGTTTTCGTGCCGGTGTTCGAGATCCGCCGGCAACCAGCATCGGGTCGGCGTTCACTGTCCCGTGCGGTCGGGGAGGCGATCGGACTGCCCCCCCTTCCTATAGCTGAGGGGGCCCCGACACTGGCCACGATCTGCACGGCGACGAGCGGATTTCGAGATGAGTTCTACGGCTTGGCCGAGGCCGTCGAAGAGGAAAACCTTCAAGCCACAGAACTGCGCAAATTGGTCACCGTCGGGTCGATTGACCCGCTGACCTGCACCTGGGGTGTCAGTCCTCTTCGGTTTGCGAAAGCACGCTGGAACCGGCCGGTCGTGA
>JABDJU010000107.1 GCA_013003325.1 Acidimicrobiales bacterium | reverse complement strand
CGCCCACACATGCTGCTGACCGGGTGACAGCTCCATCGAGGGGTAGTGGATGGCCCGGGTGAGGGTGGTGCCGTCGGTGGTCATCGTGTCAAAAAACGACTCATGGCAGCCGATGCCCAGGGCGATGATGCGGAGGAAGCGGCGCTGGAGCTGTTCCACAGAGTCGGAGAACGTGCGCAGCACCTCTGCAATGCCGGGCACCTGCTCCTCGGGAAGAACCTGGGAGGGATACCGGCGCGGGTACTTCGCCTGGAGCGGGTGACCGCTTGGTATCTCCCGTCCCCAGTTGAGCATCTCCTTCCAGTCGGGGGCATCGGCCACCGCGGCGGTTTCGACCAGAAGACCGGTGTAGCCGGTCTGGCCATAGGTGCCGGGGGCGTGAGCCTTGACTTTCTCCTCGGCCGGCAGTTCGAAGAACTGCTGCAGCATGCCGTAGGCCGAGTCGAGCAGGTCCTGGCTGAGATCGTGGCTGGTGTACACAAAACCCGTGGCCAGGCTTCGCCGCACCCCGTCGACGACAGCTCTACGTTGGGTTTCGGTTCCGGTTTCGAATGCCAGTAGGTCTACGTCGAGAATCTCAGCCATGGATCTGCACCCGGTCGATCAATCGTCGTGTTCGGTGATCGTGACGCTGTTCATCGTGACCGGGGTCTGAGGTCGGTCCTGCCGATCGGTGGGGACCTTCTCGATTCGGTCGATGATGTCCATGCCTTTCACGACCTGACCGAACAGACTGTAGGCGGGAGGCAGCCCGACGCCCGAGGGACCGGACACGATGAAGAACTGGCTGCCGTTGGTGCTGGGGCCGGCGTTGGCCATGGCCAGCGATCCCATCTGATACTGGCCCGGTTTGGGCAGCTCGTCCTGGAAGCGATAGCCGGGGCCACCGCGGCCGCTTCCTTCAGGGTCGCCGCCCTGGCACATGAATCCTTGAATGATGCGGTGGAAAACCAGACCGTCGTAGTAGTGGTAACGGGCCAAGCTGACGAAGTTGTTGACCGTGACCGGCGCCTGAGCTGCGTTGAGGTTGATCACCACATCACCGAGGTTCTCGTCGCCGTGGCTGATGTTCAGCACGGCCGTGTAGCGCTTGGATGGATCGATACACATGTCGAACGACGAGTCGAAACTGGTTTGCCGCGGGCTGGAACCGTCTGGGTTGGGACATTCGGGCACGGGATTCTCCTTCGATGGATCAGCCGCCAGGATACGGCGCTCGAACCGCGGTCAGCGGAGGGCGAGCTGCCGGAGCCGGTATTCGACGGTCGGGAAACCTTCGACGTTGGACGTACACGCTGGGTCTCCCACGTAGAGGTCGCCGTCAGGGGCGAATGCGAGCGGTATCCGACCCCAGTTGACGAAGTCCTCGTCGCCGCAGTTGGCCGGTTCGGCCGCTCCCGCACTCACCGTCGATCCTGAGATCAAGTCGTGGATGAAGGTCGCGGTGCCCGCCGAGTAGGCCAGCCGAGTGCTGTCGTCACGCCACACCGCGGTGAGGGTCTGCCCCGTTCCGATGGTGGTGATCGCGCCGGTGTTCATATCGAGCAGTTCGATCCTCTGCTCGTCGGTGTCGTCCCACACAGAATCCCACAGCAGAAGCTGTGAGGTGTCCGGACTCAGTGCGAAACCGCTGGCGGAGAATCGGCGCTCCTCGGCTGCCCCTCGCGGCGCATAGACCACAGCGGGTTCGGCTCCCCATTCGGCGTAGATATGGCTCCCGTCCGGTGTTCTCACCGACCCGTATCGAAGCTCCTCGACCGTGCCCGACTGCGTGCTCTCACCGGTGCGAGGATTCACCAGGTACTCGTCGATGCTCGCCTCAGACGAGTCGATATTGAACGCGCTTTGGTCGCTGAGCACCATCGTGATGAACCCGTCGGGGTTCCACGTGGCATCTCCCGAGATCGCTTGAAGCGTGTCGATCTGAACCGGGTTGGTCGGTACCAGAGAAGGGTCGAGGTCGTAGATGGTGACGCTCCCGAGGAATCCCTCACAGCTCATCACTTCGAGCAGCTGGCGGCGATTCGGCGACGCGCTGACGTCGCCGGCGTATTGCACCTGCTCATCGTTCACCGAACGCGCCACGATCGAGCCGTCTGTGCCAACGGTTGCGTAGTAGCTTGCCCCGACCCCCTCACAGCCGATCGACTCGGGATCGAACACCGTCGCCAGTAGATTCCCGTCGCTTTCGGCGACGATCACCGCCGTAACCGACACCGCTCGATCCGTTTCGTCTATCACCGCCAGACCTTCGGCCCGCGTAACGGGCGGCGATGTGGTGGACGTGGTCGTCGTCGACGTCGTCTCCTCAGCCACCGTTGAGGTCGTGGTCGAGTCCTCTGTGGTCTCGCTACTCGTCGTGGTGTCGGTCGTCGGGTTGGCGTCGACGACCGTTGTTGCCGTCGACGTCGACGCGGTCACCGGATCACCGGAGCCACAGGAAGCCGACAGCAGCAAGAGACAACTCAGCACGGAGACGAGTCGGGGACGACGCACTCGAACAGTGTGGCCGATGGAAGGACCGAGGTGGTGGGTGTCAGCAACGCCGCCGCAGGCTTCACTGACACCCACACGCCACCTTGATAGCGCCCATGTGGAACCTTCGACAATCGCGTTGCCACAATTGAGGCGGTTCCCTTATGAGCGAATCGTCAGATGACCTCTTTTGCAGCGCGGAAGCCCTGCTCAAGGTCAGCCACAATATCGTCAAGCGACTCGAGACCGACGCTCAGTCGAATCAAACCCGGCTCGACCCCGGTAGCCAGCTGCTCGTCGGCGGTCAGCTGGCTGTGGGTGGTCGAGGCGGGGTGTATCACCAGGCTTCGAACATCTCCGATGTTGGCGACGTGGCTGTGCAGGCTCAAGGCGTTGACGAACCGTTCGCCGGCATCCCTACCGCCCTCGATGATGAAGCTGGGAACGGATCCGAATCCTCGGCCTTGCGTGTACTTCAGCGCGACCGAGTTCCATCGCGACGATTCGAGCCCAGCGAAATTCACCCGTAGAACCTCTGGTTGCTGCTCCAGCCACTGGGCGATCTGCATGGCATTGTCGGTGTGTCGCTCCATGCGCAAGCTCAGGGTCTCGAGGCCCTGGAGGAGAAGGAAGCTGTTGAAGGGGCTGATCGCCGACCCGAGATCGCGCAGCAACTGCACCCGAGCCTTGGCGATGAAGGCGCCGGGGCCCAGCATCGGCCAATAGGTGAGTCCGTTGTAGCTGGGGTCGGGCTGGTTGAAATTTGGGAATCGGTCGGGATCGGAGAACTCGAAGCTACCGCCGTCGACGATGACGCCACCGATGCTAGTGCCATGGCCGCCGATGAACTTGGTCGCCGAGTGCACCACGATGTCAGCACCCCAGTCGAGGGGACGAATCAAATACGGGGTCGCCACGGTGTTGTCGATGACCAGTGGAACTCCCGCTTCGTGGGCGACCCCAGCCACCGCTTCGATATCGAGCACGTTGTTTTTGGGGTTGCCGATGCTCTCGCCGTAGAAGAGCTTGGTGTTCGATTGCACAGCGGCGGCCCAGGCGGCCGGATCGTCCATGTCCTCCACGAAGGTTGTCTCGATTCCGTACTTCGGGAGGGTGTAGTGCAGGAGGTTGTAGGTTCCGCCGTACAGGGCAGCCCCGGCGACCACATGATCGCCGGCCTCTGCGAGGTTGAGGATAGTTGTGGTCTCCGCCGCCTGGCCCGAGGCGACGGCCAGCGCTCCGGGCACCCCGGCGGCGGTTTCGCTGAGCCCGTTCTCCAGGGCTGCCATCCGGGTCTCCAGCACCCCCTGGGTTGGATTCATGATGCGGGTGTAGATGTTGCC
>JABDJU010000105.1 GCA_013003325.1 Acidimicrobiales bacterium | reverse complement strand
GCGCATCGATGCTGAAGGTTGAGCATCTCACCAAGGTCTACGAGGGCGGCGTGCTCGCACTTGAGGACGTCAGCTTCGAGGTACCGCACGGCCAGTTCCTGGCCGTGATCGGCCTGAGCGGCTCAGGCAAATCCACCCTGTTGCGGTGTATCAACCGGCTCATCGAGCCAACCGAAGGCCGCATCACCTGGCACGGCGAAGACATCACCACCGCCTCCCAGGAGGACATGCGCCGCATCCGGCGCCGGATCGGGATGGTGTTCCAGCACTTCAACCTGGTGTCCCGGTCCAAGGTCATCACCAACGTTCTTCAGGGCAGGCTCGGGTACGTGAACCCGGCCCTGTCCATCATCAACCGCTTCCCCAAGGACGAGATCGCCCGCGCCCACGCCCAGCTGGAGCGGGTCGGGCTGGCCGCCAAGGCGAACCAGCGAGCCGACGAGCTGAGCGGTGGCCAGCAGCAGCGGGTGGGCGTCGCCCGCGCCCTCATGCAGAACCCGGAGATGGTGCTGGCCGACGAGCCGGTCGCCAGCCTCGACCCGGTGCTGGCCCACAGCATCATGCGCTACCTGGAGCTCATCAACGACGAGGACGGAGTCACCGTCCTGTGCAGCCTCCACTTCCTGGACCTCGTCCACCGGTACGCCGACCGGGCGATCGCCCTGAACGAAGGCAAGCTGGTGTTCGAGGGACCGCCCTCGGAGATCGACGACAGCAAGTTCCAGGACATCTACGGACAGGAGGCCGAGCGCGTTGGCTGACACGCAGGTTCGGCCCGAGATCGCTCCTCCGACCCCGCCGGAGGAGCCACCGAAACGCAACTGGCGCCGCTCGTTCCTCATCGGCCTCGCCGTGATCGCCGGTGTGGTGATTTACGCCTTCGGCTACGACGTCACCGATGTCAACCTCGACGAGATCAAATCCGAGACCCGCCGCACCCAGCTGGTGCGGGTCATCCGTGATCTAGCCCGGCCCGACCTGTTCACGTTCGAGCGCATCCCCACCAATACCGACACCGAGCTCTATCTCCCCTGTCCCGAAGGCGGGTTCCAGCCGGCCACGCCCGACACCGACAGCCGCCACATCGTCATCACACCGGCATGTGGAGAGCCCGGAGCCGACATCGTCGTGAGCGGCTTCAACTTCTCCGGCAACGCCCGCGGCACCCTGTTCCAGGTCCCACCCGACAGCACCCTGCAGCTGCGGCTCGACACCTTCCAGACCAACGAGTCCGGCACGTTCACCGTCACGGTCGGCACCCGCGAGCGCGCCAGCGACCTGCCCCAGACCATCCGGGCGGTGACGAACGAGAACATCGGCTCGTTCTTCGATCCGGTGTCGGTCCCGACCGGTGAGGTCGACCCGGCGACCGGCGAGGAGATCACGGTGCAGTCGCCCCGCATCAGTGAGTCGGCCAAGAACACCTGGACCCGCATCATCGAGACCGTGTTCCTGGCGCTACTCGCCACCACCCTCGGCGTGTTCATCGCCGTGCCGCTCAGCTTCATGGCGGCCCGCAACCTGATGAAAGACATCAGCACGCCCGTCATCAAGCTCGCCCTGCAGCTGCTGGCACTACCCATTGGGATTGGGCTCGGCATCCTGGCCGCCCGGGTGGCCCGGGACATATCGGGGTCGATCATCGGCAACACACCCCTGGTCGTGGCCGCGGTCATTGCGCTGCCCGTCGTCATGATCATTGCTTTGCGCTGGGCCTTCCCGCCCCTCGAGGAAGAGCCACCGACCAGCCAGGAGCGTCTCAGCCGCGGCGCCGTCACCGGTGTGGTGGCCGTCGCCGGCATCCTGCTGCTCTATCTCATCGCCGATCTGCTGGGGTCGTTCGGTAATTGGCTGGACGACAACGGCGGTCCGCTCGGGTTCATCGGGTCGTTCCTGTCATCGAACGGTGACATCCTCGAAGCGATCATCGCCGTCATCACCGCCCTGGTGACAGCCGGCACCCTGATGAGCCTGGCGGGGCGGCTCGGCTCGTGGATCCGGGCCCGGGTACCGCGTCCCACGGTCCGGCTGGCCACGCTCCCCCTCGCCGCGCTGGCGGGCGGCATCCTGGCGATCCTCCTCGCCCGCGGCATCGGATGGCTGTATCAGATCACCGATCCCCTCAAGATCACCTGGGTCCCCGGCCTGGTCGGAGCCGCCTTCGGCCTGTTCCTGGCCGCCCGGGCCTTCCAGCGTGAGTCGGTGGGGATCGGATTGACCATCTACTACATCGCCCGCACCATCTTCAATGCCATTCGATCGATCGAACCCCTGATCATGGTGATCGTGTTCGTGGTTTGGGTGGGGCTGGGCCCGTTCGCCGGCTCCCTCGCCCTGGCTCTGCACACCATTGCGGCGCTCGCCAAGCTGTACTCCGAGCAGGTCGAGAGCATCCTGGAGGGACCGCTCGAGGCGGTGAAGGCCACCGGCGCCACCCGGATCCAAACCATCGTGTACGCGGTGATCCCCCAGATCGTCCCGCCGTACATCTCCTTCACGCTGTACCGGTGGGACATCAACGTGCGCATGTCGACCATCATCGGGTTCGCGGGCGGTGGCGGTATCGGCTTCCTGCTGCAGCAGAACATTCGCCTGCTCAACTACCGGGCGGCCTCCGTCAACATGCTCGCCATCGCCATCGTCGTCGCCAGCATGGATTACCTGAGCTCACGGGTCCGGGAGCGGATCGTCTAACGATGGCCTCGTTCCAGCGCCGTACCCGCCAGGTGGCGGAGCAAGACGAACGCGATCGCCTCGCCCCGGCCGCGACCCTTTCGACCGAATCGAGGGGACGGGAACGGGAAGAAGCGCCCGACCCGTACCGGACCGCATTCGAGCGGGACCGTGATCGGATCCTGCACTCGAAAGCGTTCCGGCGGCTCAAGCACAAAACCCAGGTGTTCATCAACCCCGCCGACGATCACTTCGTCACCCGGCTCACCCATACCCTGCAGGTCACGCAGATCGGAAGGTCGATATCCGTGTTCCTCGGCTTGAACGAGCCGCTCACCGAGGCGATCTGCCTGGGCCACGACGTCGGCCATGCCCCGTTCGGGCATACCGGCGAGGACGCCCTGGCCGACTACGTCGACTACGACTGGCTGCACAGCCAGCAGGCGCTGCGCATCTTCCAGGTGCTCGAACCGCTCAACCTGACGTGGGAGGTGCTCGACGGGATCCGGGCGCACTCCTGGAAGATCGAGCCGCCCCCGGCCACCCCCGAAGGAGCGGTGTGCCGCTTCGCCGACCGGATCGCCTATCTCACCCACGATGTCGAGGACGCACTCCGGGCCGACATCATCACCGAGGAAGAATTACCGGCGGCCGCGCGAGCGCGATTCGGTGAGCCGGGCAGTCCGTGGATCGCGTCGATGATCAAGGCGGTCATTGATGAGTCGATTGCCTCCGGCGACGTGAGCATGGAGCCCGACTGCCTGGAGATCATGCACGAGCTGCGGGATTTCATGTTCGAGCGGGTGTACCTGCGTCCCGAGACCGAGGGCCACAAGCAGGAGGTGTTCAAGGTGATTCATCAGCTGGTGGACCACTTCCTGGTCAACACCGAGGCGATTCCCGACACCTATCGCCACGATGACGCCACGGCCCTCACCCAGGTAGTCGATTACGTCGCCGGCATGACCGATCGGTTCGCGCTGCGGGTCCACGAAGAGATAGCAAATCCCTGACACACGCCCGGGCCGTGGGGTGTAGGTTCCGGATTGCGTGCAACGAAAGGGGACCGCATGCTCCACGATGTCAAACTCGAGGCCAGCCTTCCGGCGAGTGACCTCGCCCGGGCCAGGAACTGGTATCACGAGAAGCTCGATCTCA
>JABDJU010000101.1 GCA_013003325.1 Acidimicrobiales bacterium | reverse complement strand
CTTTGGACCGAGATCGAGGGCGGGCCTCACCTGTTCCCAGCGTGGCACCGGGCCGCTCGAGGCACCGCTTCTGACCCGCGGTGCCACGGCGGCGACTTGAGGGTTCGCCAGCAGCGCACCCGCCTGGGTGAGCCACGCACCGTCGGTGCGGACGTCGGCGTCGAGGAACACCACGATCGGGGTGGTGGTCGACCTCCATCCGATGTTGCGGGCCACGGCCGGACCTTGGCGGTTCGGGTTTCGATGCACCGGCACCAGATCCGATCGAATTGGTTCGACCGACCCGTCGTCGACCACGATGATCTCGGCAAAGATTGAGAGGTCGAGGGTGGCTAGCAACCGGTCCAAGTCGGATTGGTGATCCCGACATGGAATCACCAACGCCATCGATTCGGCTTCGGCTTTCGGCACGATCGGTTGTATCAGGTTTCGAGAAAGGCACCAGGCGGTGAAGTCACCGAGGTGGGACGCATCGTCGCGTTGATCGCCGAGCAGTAGATCGAGTGCAGC
The DNA here is from genome assembly GCA_013003325.1 of Acidimicrobiales bacterium. GTDB lineage: Bacteria > Actinomycetota > Acidimicrobiia > Acidimicrobiales > SZUA-35 > JABDIY01. The sequence continues at coordinate 14,416 of JABDJU010000101.1, read as the reverse complement.
GGCCTGAGCTCGGTCCAATCCCACCACCGTGAAATCGGACCCTCCGATCAGGGTGAGACCATCTGGAGATCGCCAGACCGAGGGGTCGAGAACGTAGCGCCGGTCGGTCATCATCAGATGGGCGACGGTCAGCGCACCTTGGGGTCGGGAATCGGGGGTGGCTGGGCGGCGGGTTCTGCTTCGAGGCGAGCGAACAACTCGGCGATCGCTCGATCGAGTTGGCGATCTCGGTCGTCGAGCACGTGGTCTGGGGCGTTGATGACTTCGATGTCGGGATCAACCCCGTGATTCTCCACACCCCATCCTTTTCCCTCGAACCACATTGCATAGCGGGGCTGAGTCACCACCGTTCCGTCGACGAGGGCGTAGCGCATGTCGATGCCGATGACACCACCCCACGTCCGCTCGCCGATCACCGGTCCAAGTCTCATTGCCTGGGCCGCTGCGTTGACGATGTCGCCGTCGGACCCGGAGAAGCGATTCGCCACAAGAACTACCGGTCCGCGGCGAGCGTTGTTGGGGTAGGTGGCCCAGGTTCGATAATGGCGCCCGTATGCCCACGCCAGAACCCGCCGGGCAATCCGATCGATGACGAGTTCACTCGTATGGCCACCGCGGTTGTAGCGGACATCGACGATCAAACCCTCGGCCCTGACGGCGCGGGCCAGGTCACGATGTAGCTGCGCCCACCCTTTGCTCATCATGTCGGGAATATGGACATACCCGAGCCGTCCGGCGGACCGTTCGCGGACGTAGTCGTGCCGACTCGAGACCCACGCCTGGTAGCGGAGTGCTTCTTCGCTGGCCAACGGCAGTACCACCACCCGACGGTCGTCATCGCCGCGTCGGAGGGTGAGCTCGACCGGTCGATCCGCGGCACCGACGAGCAGGCGTGCCGGGCCAAGTTCCCGATCAACGGCCCGCCCGTCGACGGCAATGATGAGATCACCAGGTTGTGCATCCACACCCGCTGCCCGCAGCGGCGATCGCGCGTCAGGGTCCGTCGACTGGCTGGGCAGTATCCGCTCGATCTGCCACCCGCCCTCGGTCCGCACCAGATCGGCACCGAGAAGTCCGAGGCCTCTGTCCTTGGTGGCCGACTCAACACGAGCTTGGTCAGGAATCACGTAGGCGTGTGACGTGTTGAGCTCACCGTGCAGTTCCATCAAAACGTCTACCAGATCATCGTGGCTGCCCAGACGTTCAACAACGGTTGACCAGCGCGCACTGGCCCCGGTCCAGTCGACACCGTCCATGTCCTCACGCCAGAAGTGGTCCGTCATGATCCTGGCCGTCTCCTCAAACATCTGCCGCCATTCGGCTCGAGGGTCGATGCGGCGGCGAAGCCGGGACAGGTCAACGGTCACGACCTCCTTGTCCTCGCGGTCGGCGGCGCGAGTTGCGGGAAGGACTTTCATCTCGTCCTTGGCCCACACCACCGCCCGGCGGCCGTCGCCGGACACTGCGTAGCGTTCGACCGTGTCGGCCACCGTGACGACGCGGCGCTGGGCGAAGGACCAGTACTCCAGGTGGTCGGCCATCGGATCACCGGCGACGAACGCGCGTCGACTTCCGAGCACCCCGACCTCGCCGGCTTGTTTCACCCACATCACACCCCCGGCCGCGGCCCGAAGGTCGCGATAGTCAGCCGAGGGCACGGGAAAGGCGATGATTCTGTCCTCGGCACCATCGATATCGGCATCAGGGCTGACCGGCCGCGACTTCGTGGTGCCGTCGGCCGACCCGGCGGCATTGTTGTCTGGCTCGGCACCCGAGCCGCTGATGGGCCAACCCTCGGCGCTGGGTCCGAATGGGGGTGGCTCGGTCGCGCTCAGCGGTATCAGCCACGGTCGGGTCGCACCGCTGAATGAGAGGGCGAATTCATGGCTGTCGTAGCTGGGGTCGAAGGTTCGATTCGAGAGGAAAACGACATGCTTGCCGTCGTCGGTGAATCCCGGACTGTGATCATGGACGGCTCCCGAGGTAAGCGGGAGGCCGACGCCACCGTTTTCAAGTTCGGCGATCATCAGCTGATGGGGCCCTTCTTCGGGGGCGGTCGGCTGAGACCACAGCAGATAGCGGCCGTCGGGCGAGAACGTTGGGTTCATTGCCTCCCCGTCGTGTGACTGTCCGACCTCGAGCACCTCACCGTCGGAGATTCTGACGGTGCGAATCATTCCGTCGTGGGAGATAGTGGCCACTTGGGTCCCATCGGCCGAGGCGGTGAGATGCAGTACTCTGCCAAGTTGGCCGGTTGCCAAGTGGCGGGGTTCTGCGCCATCGCGGATGCCGAGTACGACCAGCTCGTCGTCGCCGTGCCGGTCGGAGACCACGATCGCGTTATCGGCGCCGAGAAGCTGAGGCTCGCGTACCCGCTCGCCATCGGCGACCGAGAGCGCTCGGGCCGGGCCTTCCCTGTGCGTTAGCCAGTAGGCACCGCCACGCCAGCCGACGAGACTTGCGTCACCGGTTTCATCGGGCACGATCCGGTCGAGATTCTCGGTTGGCTTCGCCAAGAACGGCTGCGGTGTAGCCCCAGGGAGAGTGAGATCCAGGCGGACGGGATCGTCGTCGAGCGACCGCATCAGCCAGAGGCGTCCACGGCTGTGCCAGATAACGCGTTGGCCATCGGTGCTGGCGTCGCGCACATAGCCACGATCCGCTTTGTGTTGGGTGAGCTGGCGCGGCTCGGCCTCCTCGTCAAACACGTCGTCAATGACCCAGAGATTGGCCTGCTCCTCAGCTCGGTCTGGGAGCCTCGCCGCTCGGTCAGACACGAACAGAAGCGACCCTGCGACCCACATGGGATCGACGATGGAGGCGGTATCGGCCGACAACAGGCGGCGCCACTCGCTCCCATCATCTCGCAGCCAGAGCTGTTGAGCGGTTCCGCCGCGATACCGCTTCCACCACGCCGGTGGTCGGCTCGGCACCGTGACCAGGGCCAGCGTTCCGTCGTCCCGTACTGCAACCCCGGATGCCGAGCCCCAATCGAGAGTCACTTCGCTTCCGTCTAGGTCGAGGGATCGAACCAGCAGATGACGAGGGTCGTGTTGGCCGGCGTTCGAAGCAGCCAAGACCTGGCCGTCGGCGGTCCAGCCGAGCACGCTTGTCGTCGACGCACCCCACCAGGTGAGTCGACGGTTGTCACCGCTGGCCAGATCGGCCACCCACACCTCCGGGGCGCCGTCGGCGCTGGTCACGTAGGCAACATGGGAGCCGTCGGGTGAGAACCGTGGGGACCGAGCCGGGGCGCTGTGGTTGGACAGCCTCGTGGCCCGTCCACCTTCGATTGAGCCAAGCCAGATGTCGTCGGCTCCGACGAATGTCGCCTGGTCGCCGTGCAAGTGGGGATAACGGAGGTAGGGCACAGCGCCACACTACCGATCGATGATCGAGCACGCAGCGGCGCTTCATTCTCGCCGTCCTCGAATGGCGTCGCACGCCCGAACCGAACGGTGCCTGACGAGCTGTCGCCCTAGTCGTCGAGGCGGAGAGCGCGGATGAAGGTGTCGGGCGGGATCTGAACCGTCCCGATGTTCTTCATCTTCTTCTTGCCCTCCTTCTGCTTCTTCAGGAGCTTGTTCTTACGGGTGACGTCGCCCCCGTAGAGCTTGGCGGTGACGTCTTTGCGGAACGCTCGCACGGTCTCTCGGGCGATGATCTTGCCCCCGATGGCAGCTTGGATGGGCACCTCGAACTGTTGCCGGGGGATGATCTCTTTGAGCTTTTCGGCCGTCTTGCGGCCGTATTCGTAGGCGTTGTCGCGATGGACGATGGTGCTGAACGCATCGACCCGCTCGCCGTTGAACAGGATGTCGACCCGAACCAGATCGCCCTTCTCATAGCCCACCGGTTCGTAGTCGAGTGAGGCATAACCGGCCGTGCGGCTCTTGAGCTGGTCGAAGAAGTCGACCACGACCTCCGCCAACGGCAGCCGGTACACCAGCTCGACCCGTTCCGGGGACAGATAGTTCATCGCGTCCATCTGGCCGCGACGGGTTTGGCACAGCTCCATCAGCGTGCCGGTGTAGTCGCTGGGGGCGATCATCGAGGCCTTCAGGTACGGCTCATAGATGGCGTTCCATTCGACCTGGTCGGGCAGAGCCGATGGGTTGTCGACTACCCGCTCGTCGCCGTTGGTCATCTCGATCCGGTACTCGACGCTGGGGATCGTGGCGATCAGGTTGAGGTCGAACTCTCGTTCGAGGCGTTCCCGCACGATCTCCATGTGCAGCAGGCCGAGGAATCCGCACCGGAATCCGAACCCCAACGCGGTGGAGGTTTCCGGTTCGAAGGTGAAGCTACCGTCGTCGAGCCGGAGCTTGTCGAGGGCGTCCCGGAACGGTTCGTAGTCGTCACCCTCGATGGGGTAGAGGCCGCAGAACACCATCGCCTGCGGTTCGCGATATCCGTCGAGTGGTTCCGGGGCGGGGTTGACGAACGACGTGACGGTCTCACCCGAGCGTGCTTCTCGCACGTCTTTGATGCCGGCGATCAGATAGCCCACCTCGCCGGCTGCCAGTTGATCGACCGGGTGGTTGGTCGGGGTCCGAACCCCGATCTCGTCGGCCTCGTGGGTGGCGCCGGCCTGCATGAACAGAAGCTTCTCCCGAGACTTCATGGTGCCGTTCATCACCCGGACGCTCGACACCACGCCTCGATAGCTGTCGAAATGGCTGTCGAAAATCAGGCCTTGGAGCTCGCCGTCGCGGTCGCCTGCCGGGGCCGGGATTTGCTCAACGATGGCATCGAGCACGGCCTCGACGTTGTCGCCGGTCTTGGCCGAGATCTTGATGATGTCCTCGGCCGGGATGCCGAGGATGTTCTCGATCTCCATGGCGTAGCGGTCGGGATCGGCGGCGGGCAGATCGATCTTGTTGAGCACGGCCACGATCTCGAGGTCGTTTTCGAGAGCCAAGTATGTGTTGGCCAGGGTTTGGGCTTCGATGCCCTGGGCGGCATCAACAACGAGTACCACACCTTCGCACGCCGCCAGGGAACGGCTCACCTCGTAACCAAAGTCGACGTGGCCCGGCGTGTCGATCAGGTTGATCACGTGATCGTTCCACTTGAGCCGCACGCTCTGGAGCTTGATTGTGATGCCCCGTTCCCGCTCGATGTCCATCGAATCGAGGTACTGGGCTCGCATATCACGGGCCTCGACCGCACCGCACAGTTCGAGCATCCGGTCGGCCAGGGTGGATTTCCCGTGATCGATGTGGGCGATGATCGAAAGGTTTCGAATTTTGGATTGATCGGACATTTCGGGGGAGCGAACCGTTTCCTGAAAGAACTGGCCCCATACGGTACTGGCACGGTGGGGAGATCAAGGCGAACGCCGATATCCTCAGGCGGTCCATCCAACGTGCAACAGGATTCAACCCAGTGGCAAACATCAAGTCTCAAATCAAGCGCAACCGGCAGAACGAAAAGCGTCGCCTGCGCAACCGGGCGGTCCGCGCCGAGCTGAAGACCCGCGAGAAAGCTGCCGAGGCCGCCGCCGGCACCGATGAGCAGGAAGAGAAGCTGCGCCTGGCGATCAAGCGGATCGACATGGCCGCCCAAAAGGGTGTGCTGCACAAGAACACCGCCGCCCGTCGCAAGAGCCGCCTGATGGCGCGGGTTCGCAGCTCCGAAGCCGGCTGACCCTGCTGCGACCATCGGTCGCAGCCCAGCCTCAAGCCATCAAAGCCGCACCGATCGGTGCGGCTTTCGTCGTTTTTGTTGTTCAGTCGTTCTTGCGCGCCGCATAGCGAGCCAGGGCTTCGAGCCGCTCGTCGCGGTGGTCGACCATCGGCGCCGGATACGAGGCCGGTGCGCCATTGGGATCTGAAGCCGGGTCGTGAATCACTTTGGGGCCGAGTTGGGAAAGCTCGGGCACCCAGCGGCGGATGTACTCGCCGTCGGGGTCGAACTTGGTGCTCTGGGTCGTCGGGTTGAAGACCCGGTAGAACGGCGACGCATCGGTGCCGGTGCCGGCCACCCACTGCCAGCCATGGTTGTTGCTGGCCAGATCGCCATCGACGAGGTGGTGCATGAAGAACCGTGCACCCCACTGCCATGGCAGATGGAGATCTTTCACCAGGAACGACGCGGTGATCATCCGCAGTCGATTGTGCATCCACCCCTTGTGCGCCAGTTGTCGCATACCGGCGTCCACGATCGGGAATCCGGTTTGCCCCTCGCACCACTGTTCGAAACGGGCTGCTGCGTCGCCATCGGTGTCGGTTTCCACTGCCGCACCGGGGTTGTAGGGCCAGCGGGCCGAGTCGGGGCGGTTGAAGAGAACCTCGGCGTAGAAGTCGCGCCAGCACAGCTGCCGTATCCAACCCTGCTCGCCGGGATGGTCGCCGAGCCGGTCCATGACCTGGCGGGGGTGGACGGTGCCCCACTTGAGGTAGGGCGACAGACGGGAGGTGCCATCGACGGCGGGCAGATCCCGGCTCTGGTTGTAGCCCTTCACGATCTCGGATCGAAACCGATCGAATCGGTCCCAGGCAGCCGCTTCGCCCGGGGCAGGCAGGGATGAAGCGGTGGGTTCGGGGGGAGCCGGGATTCCGTCACCCAGCTTGTTGCCGTGTTCGAACCAATGGACGTCGGGGTCGGTCGGGCTCGCCCCGGGAACCTGGGTGATCCAGAGCTTGTAGAACGGCGTGAACACCTTGTACGGGGTGCCCGACTTACTGAACAGAGTGCCGGGCGGGATCACGTAGTTCGACGAGCGGAAGTGGGTGGAGATGCCCTTGGTTGCCAGCGATTCGCCCACCGTTGTGTCGCGCTTGCGGCCATAGGGTCCGAAGTCGTCGGTGGCGTACACATGACGAGCGCCGACCCGGTCGGCCAGTTCGTGCAACACCCGGTCGGGCTCGCCTCGCATGACGATGAGCCCGCCGTCGATCTGCCGGTCGAGGTCGACCAGAGATCCGGCCAGGAACCACTGACGGTTGGGGCCCGATGGGGTCCACAGCTCATCGTCCAGCACGAATACTCCGAGCACCGGTCCTCGTTTTGCCGCCTCGGCGAGAGCGTCGTTGGCTTCGATGCGGAGATCTCGGCGGAACCAAAAGATCACGGGTTCGTCCACAGTCCAAGTGAAGCACGGGCTCGATGGGTGCCCGCAACCGGGTCACTGACGTGGGAGGCCACAAATGTGCAGTAAAATCGGGCCCACTGTGCTGGACGACCGCAAGGCAGCAATTCTGAGCGCCATCGTGGGCGAATACATCGAGACCGCACAGCCGGTCGGGTCGGGCGCGGTGCGCAAGTCGGCCTACGTCGACGTGAGCGCGGCAACAATTCGCAACGAGATGGCCAGCCTCGAGACCGACGGCTACCTGTGGCAGCCCCACACCAGCGCCGGTCGGGTCCCGACCGAGAAGGGCTACCGGCACTTTGTCGACAAGCTCGGAGAGGTCACCCTCGACGGGTCGAAGTCGCAGGCGGTGGCCGAATTCTTCCACACCATGGAGGGTCAGATCGAAGGTCGTCTGCAACAGACCGCCGGCCTGCTCAGCAATCTCACCAAATACACCGCCGTCGTCGTCGACCTCGGCGCTTCAGCCCGCCAGATCAAATCGGTCCAGCTGGTGCGGCTCGCCCCGGCCACCTTGCTGGTGGTGGTCGTCGACAGCACCGGGGAGGTGTACCGGCACTCGGTCGAGTCCGATACCGACCTCGATGACGACGGCATCGAGTCGGTGCAGTCGGTCCTGCGGGCTGCGCTCGAAGACCATCGCCTCGATGAGAAACTGGCCGAGCCGTCCAGCACCGGCAACCCCTTGCACGACCGCCTCATCGCCGCCGTGTTCGAGCTGATCGTCGGTGGCCACGACGACGACCGGGTGTATGTCAACGGAACCTCCAACGTCGCCCAGTCCTTCGAAGCGGTCGAGTCGGTCCGACAGGTACTCACCATCCTCGAACAACAACTGTTGGTGGTGAAGTTGATCAGCGATGTACTTGATCGCGGGATGCGCGTGGCGATTGGAACCGAAACCGGTGTCGAACCGTTGGAAGAGTGCAGTGTTGTCGTATCCCCGTATCGAGTCGATGGAGAAGTGAGTGGATCGATCGCCGTTCTCGGCCCAACCCGGATGCACTATCGAGAGTCATTGGCGGCCGTCACGATGGTGAGCCGACAACTCGAACAGCGTCTCAACGAAAGGTAGACGCCTGATGGCTGATCTCTACGACATCATCGGCGTCGAAAAGGGTTCGTCCCCAGACGAGCTGAAGAAGGCCTACCGCAAGCGGGCCCGCGAACTGCATCCCGACGCCAACCCAGATGACCCCAATGCCGAGGAACGATTCAAGGCCTTGGCGTCGGCCTACGAAATCCTTTCCGATCCTCAGAAGCGGGCCAATTACGACCGCTTTGGCACCGCCGACCCGGGCGGCGGCTTCGGCGGCTTCGGTACCGGCGACATCTTCGGCGGAGGGGGGCTGGGCGACATCTTTGAGGCGTTCTTCAACGTCGGCGGGCAGGGTGGCCCGCGCGTATCCAACCGGGGGGTCGACCTCGAAACCACCGTCGAAATCGATCTGGCAGATGCCATTACCGGCACGGCCAGCGAGGTGACGGTTCGTACGGCGGTCGCATGCGAAACCTGCGATGCCAGCGGGGCCGCCCCCGGGGCCGAGGTCACCACCTGCGGTCAGTGTCAGGGAGCGGGCCAGGTCCGCCAGGTCCGCCAATCGATACTCGGCCAGATGGTCACCACCGCCGCGTGTCCCCGGTGCGGCGGCGAAGGCAAAACCGTCAGCTCGGCGTGCGGAACCTGCGCTGGCGAAGGGCGCGAGATCAAAGAGCAGACCTACACCATCGATGTGCCGGCGGGGATCGATCACGGTCGGACCTTGCGGCTCAACGGCAGGGGAGCGGTCGGGCCCCGTGGCGGTCCGGCCGGTGACCTCTACGTGGAGGTCAGGGTCCGGCGCCATCCGGTGTTCACTCGCGACGGCGACGATCTTTGTGCTGCGCTCACCGTTCCGTTCACTCAGGCCGCGCTCGGCGCCACCGTCAGCTTCGACACCTTCGATGGGCCGGTCGAGATCGTCGTTCCCCGTGGCTCGCAGACCGGCAAGATCTTCAAGGTTTCCGACCACGGTATTCCCCACCTCCGAGGTCGAGGTCGAGGCAATCTGATGCTCGAGCTGCGCGTGTTGACCCCGACCGACCTCTCACCCGAGCAAGATGAAGCCCTTCGAGGTTTCGCCCAGCTACGGGGGGATTCGGTCGATGATGCCCCCGAAGGGTTCATGAGCCGAATCAAGTCGGCTTTCACCTGATCGGCTTCTGGTGCAAGCGTCGGATCCGCTACGTCGGAACCCGTTGATCTACGTCGACGACCTCGGCGCACCCGAACTGGCCCAACCCGACGTCGAACACCTCTTCAAGTCGCGCCGACTCACCGTGGGCGACCAGGTCAATATCGGTGATGGTCGGGGCCGCTGGGCGCCGGCCCGGCTCAGCTCGGGTCGTGGAAGGATCGACGTCCTCGCCGAACCGGTGTCGGTTCCACCACCCCACCGTCGACGGGGCGTCGCCTTCGCCCCGACCAAGGGAGTGAAGCCCGAATCGGTGGTTCGCCAGCTGACCGAACTCGGAATCGATGAGATCACGATTGTGCGCTCCCAACGGTCGGTGGTTACCTACAACCCCGCCCGAGCTGAGCGTCTCCTGAGAAGGCTGGCGGTCACCGTTCGTGAGGCCGGCCAGCAATCGAGGCAGGCCTGGCTGCCCCGAGTCGTCGGGGTGATCCCCCTAGCCGATCTGCTCGGTACGGCCGAACAGGTCCTCTTGGCCGACCCAGCCGGACAACGGCTCGATAGCAGTGTTTCACCTGCTCGCTCCGCACTGACGGTGGCCGTTGGTCCCGAAGGGGGTTGGACCGACGACGAGCGCCGTCTGGCCGACACCGTGTCTCTACCGGGCGGAATCCTTCGGACCGAAACCGCCGCGATTGCGGTCGGTGTTCTTCTCGTCGCATTCGGTGAGTAACAGGTGCCACACGACACTGCGATATCTCCACATTCGGGCACCCTTCGTGGTTGATGGAGTACGACGATCCGATTACGGTTCACCGGGCGTGGTTTTTCAGAAACCGGCGACACAGGATCGAGGGGCAACGTGCAGGACAGCGAGAACGCAGAGGGAAACGACTCCGAATATGGACGCCGGGTCGGTGAGCGGCTACGTGCCATCCGCCGACAGAAGCGTCTGTCACTGCAGGACGTCGAAAGCGAATCGAGCCAAGAGTTCAAGGCATCGGTTCTGGGCGCTTATGAGCGAGGCGAGCGGGCCATATCGGTACCGCGACTTCAACGCCTGGCCGAGTTCTATCAGGTGCCGGTCGATCAGCTCCTGCCCCGCGCCACCAAGGTGGGCGTGAAGCCCAGCGTGGTCGATCTCACGGAGAGGACAGGACGGGCCGGTGTCACCATCGACCTCACCCACCTTCACGAGCTGGCGGGGCCCGAGGGCGACATGCTGTCGCGCTACCTCGGGATGATTCAGGTGCAGCGTCAAGACTTCAACGGCAGGGTGCTCACCATCAGAGAGGACGACTTGCGAGCCGTCGCCTGCATCCTCGGGGTCGAGGTCGACCACGCCGTCGACCGTTTGCTCGACCTGGGCCTGACCAGCCTTCCGGGCTGAGCCGACTCAGCGTAACCGCACCGATCCGGCCGGTCCGCCGGCGTTGACGACCGCGCAACCATCGTCGCCGGCCGCCGACAAGAAAAGTTCGATGGCGCCGGGCACGACGGCGAGCGGCGTCGCCGATCCTCGACCGTCGAAACGGTCAAACGTCCAGACCCTCGAGCTGGTCGGATCGAGCAGGAAGATCGCCGGTGGCTGGCAGCTGTCACCGGGGTGGGCGAGAGCCACGTGGCCGGCTCGCCCGACACGAACGACGTGGCCCTCGATTATCACCTCGGGACCATCGACCGGTGCGGTGCCGTCGGCGAAGGTTGAAGCGGCTGCGCCGCAGGCAACGATGACGGCGCAGGCGGTGAGGACCGCCAGTCGCTTCCGGGGGAGACGCTTGTCGGGCGACCGTGGCGAACCCAGATCTCGCAGTGTTCGGGCGGCCCGGGTCGGGTCGATCGGCTCGTCGAGATTGCGCAGCTGCTTGGCCAGCACGAGCCAATGGGTGAGGTTCTCAGGCGGCTGAGCCCATTGCTCGGTGGCGAACTCGAGGCAATCGGCCAGCCCGATGAGATCGTCTCCGGGTTGGTCTGACGTGTTCGGGCTGCACAGCACAGCCGAACCGTCGCCGGAGAGGATCACGTGTTCGGGAGCGATCGAACCGTGGCCGAGTTTTCGGGCCGACAAGGCTGCGACGGTGTCGGCCACCGAGGCGAGCGCGTCGGCGGTGCCGTCCGGTCCCGGGCAGTGGGATCGAAGCGTGGGCGCCCCGGCGAACTCGGTGACCACCCCGGACCGATCTTCGATGAACCGCACGACGCCCTCGATCCCGGCCGCGGCTCGCAGCCAAGCTCGCTCCCGTTCGACGGCGGCGTCGTGCTCGGCCCTGGTGCGCCCTAGGGGTGGGAGCGGCCCGCTGTGATCCTTGACCACCTCGGCTCGGTCGTCGGTGCCGGCCCTGACCCGCACATCGAATGCATCGACGGTCATGAAGCGCGCTGATTCTGCTTTGGGGTCGGGTCGTGCTGCGGTCAATTGATCCTCCAGTGTGGTCGCCGGTGATAAGCGGAGGATCTGGAGCGCCGACCTCGAGGCGTGAGCCGACGCTATCGGGGCTGGTCTCGGAAACCGAAGGGAGGTGCTCCGGGGCCCGGTGGTAGCCTGGGAAGCATAGAAACCACGAACGCTCCAGTGAAGATCCATGTGCCCGCCAATCATCTGATGGCACAGCTCTTGGGGCATCGCGACGAGAACCTCGACGCCATCACCCGGGCGCTCGACGTCGACGTGCACGCCCGGGGCAACGAGATCACCGTCGACGGCGCCGATGCCCAGAAGGCGGCCCAGATCTTGAACGAGCTCGTCCTGCTCGTCGAAAAGGGCGAGGCGATCGAACCGGCCCAGGTGCGCCGGGCTGTCACGATGGTGGCCGAAAACCAGCGACCCTCCGACGTGTTCGGCGATCGTGTGATCACCACCGCCCGCGGCAAGACGGTTCGGGCCAAGACGGCGGGCCAGAAGCGTTACCTCGATGCGATTCGTTCGAACATGGTGACGTTCGGGATCGGCCCGGCCGGAACCGGGAAGTCGTGGCTGGCTGTGGCGTGTGCGGTGCGGTCGCTTCAGAATCGAGAGGTCGAGCGCATTTTGCTCACCCGCCCCGCCGTCGAGGCCGGGGAACGGCTCGGCTATCTACCCGGCGACCTGTTGAGCAAGGTCGATCCCTACCTACGGCCCCTCTACGACGCCCTGCAAGACATGGTGGGTGCCGAGGGCCTCCAGAAGCTCTTCGAGCGCGACGCGGTCGAGGTGGCGCCCTTGGCGTTCATGCGGGGACGCACTCTCAACGACAGCTTCGTCATTCTCGACGAGGCCCAGAACACCACCCCCGAGCAGATGAAGATGTTTCTCACCCGCATCGGGTTCGGATCCAAGGTGGTCGTCACCGGCGACGAGACCCAGGTCGACGTCGATCGGGGTCGAAGCGGCTTGCGAGGTACCGAGAAGATCCTCACAGGGGTTGAAGGGCTTGAGTTCGTACGGCTCAGTTCTGCCGACGTGGTGCGGCACCGTATCGTGCAGGACATCGTGGATGCCTACGAGCGCTCAGGAGTCACCAACGGCCAGGGGCGGGACAAGAAACGGTAGTGATGTCGGAACTCTCCTTCGATGTCGATCTCGGGTCCACTGGCGTCAAGGTCGAATTGATCGATGAACGGGACTCCGATCCACTCAGTCCCGGTCTGGTGGCCGACCTGTGCAAGGCCGCCCGCGTCACCCTCGAAGGGGAAGGGGTCGAAACCGGCTCGGTCGACATCCTCGTCGTCGACGAGGCGACTATCGCCCGCCTCAACAGCACACACCTAGGTCACGACGGGCCAACCGATGTGCTCAGCTTCCCTCTCGATGACCCATCCGAAGGGAGCAGCTTCGGGTTCCGGCCTCACGTCGGCGACATCGTCCTATGCCCGGCGATCGCCAAGACTCAGGCGGCCGATCACGCCGGAAGCTTGGAGGCCGAACTGCACCTTCTGGTAATCCACGCCGCCCTTCACCTGCTCGGTCACGATCACAGCATCGACGCCGATCGGAAACGTATGCAGGACCGTGAACGGGCCTACATGGCAAGGTTCGGTTTCGAACACCCCGGAGAGCAGTCGTGAACGACGTCGTCATCATCGTGCTCGCAGGGGTGCTAGTGATCGTGGCCATGTTGCTCGTGATGATGGAAGCGGCGCTGTCGAACACATCGTTGGTGCGTCTGCAGCAGCTCAACAGCGATGATGAGACCGACGGTAAGGCGCAACGGATAGCCGAGCTGCTGAGCCATCCCGAATCTCTGGTCAATCCGCTTCGACTCGTCGCCCTGGCGACCATCCTGGCGCAGGTCACGCTGGTGGCGCTGTTGGCCAATGCGACGACGTCGGGCTGGTGGGTGGTGGCCATCGTGCTCGGCAACGTGGTCGTCGTGTTCGTGTTCGCCGAAGCGGTTCCTCGAACGTGGGGAATTCTGCACAGCGACCGGCTGGCGATGAGCCTCGGTCGCCCGGTGGCGGCTCTGGTCGGATTCCCTCCGCTCCGCTGGCTCACCCAGGCCCTCATCGTGTTGACCAACATCATCGTTCCCGGCAAGGGGCTTCGACGGGGGCCCTTCGCGGTACCCGAGGAGTTCATCGCCCTGGCCGACGCCGCCGTCGCCGACGAGGTGATCGAACAGGACGATCGCGACCTGATCGAGAGCGTCATCGAGTTCGGTCAGACCATCGTCCGAGAGGTCATGGTGCCCCGGCCCGACATGACCTTCTTCCGGCGCGACGAGGTGGTCGAAAACGCACTCCAGTTGAGCAGTGCCGCCGGGTACTCACGGCTGCCGGTGGTCGGCGAGAACGCCGACGACGTGCTCGGGCTCGTGTACGTGAAGGACCTGATCCGTGCCGAGCTCGATGGCCTGGTCGATGCGCCCGTCACCAACTTCTTGCGCGACGGGCACTTCGTGCCCGAGTCGAAGAAGGTCGCCGAGCTCCTGCGGGAGATGCAGCAACAGACGTTCCACATGGCGATGGTGGTCGACGAGTACGGCGGCATTGCCGGTCTGGTCACGTTGGAGGACTTGATCGAAGAACTGGTCGGCGAGATCGTCGACGAGTACGACCGTGAGGAGCCGCTGGTCGAACGGCAGCCCGACGGTTCCCTGGGTGTCGACGCCCGCATACCAATTGACGAACTCAACGACCTCGGCAACCTTCAGCTGCCCGAGGGCGACTA
>JABDJU010000097.1 GCA_013003325.1 Acidimicrobiales bacterium | reverse complement strand
CTCGAACGGTGTCGTCAACCTCTGTCCTGACAAAGCTGAAGTCTTTCTTGAGGCGTACCGGGTCTTGAAGCCGGGGGGCTGGCTACAGCTGGCCGACATCGCCAACGGCCGACCCGTATCGGAAGAGGCCCGACGTCAAATCGACCTCTGGACCGGTTGAATTGCCGGCGGCCTGCCGTGTGCAGCTTGGACACAACTTCTCGAAGAGGTGGGCTTCGTCGACATCGCATTCGGCGACCCCGTCGACACGTTCGGGGGGGCCCGGGGAGAGACCAACGCTCGCTCGTTCGAGGTCTCGGGCTACCCGTTCCTGGCGCGCAAGCGCTGATTCAACCGCTCGGTGCCTCCGGGCCGAATCTCGCACGGCCCAGGCGCAATTCGACGAGGCCGGTAGCGAAACCAGCCATCATTGAGACTTGACGGACCCAGCGGCCCCGGGCCGCGGGATCGACGAGAGCTTTCGGCGTGCCGGCGAGCAGGGACACAACAAGGGCGGGCGCCGATTCACCCGAGGTGCGCCTGGGGCCAGGAGGTAGCTGGCCGTCGTATCGCGCCAGCAATGACGGCACCGGCCGGTACCTCTGAAAGCTCTGCCGGGCCAAGGCCCGAAGTGTCGGCCGGTAGCGGTAGGCCACCAGTGCGTCTGGTGCCAATCCCAAGGTGTATCCGGCGAGCTGAGCGCGCCACGCCATCTCGATGTCATCCACCCCAGAGACGTCGGGGTCGAAGCCGCCGAGCGCATCAAAGACCTCGCCCCACATCCCGCAACTGGCGCCGATCATGGTGGGTAGGAAGCCGTGGGCGGTCACCAACCGGTCGCGTGGTCGATCGCCTTTCCAGGCGCGCACGATGGGATCGTTGAGCGATTCGCTTTCGACGACCCCAGCGACGACATCGAAATCTTCTGCGGCCGCCACCAGCCCGGTGATCCAGCCCGGGCTGGCCACGTCATCGGCGTCGCAGAATGCAATGAAGTCACCGCGTGCAGCGGCCCGCGCCCGGTTGCGGGAAGCGTTGGGTCCGGTCTGCTGACCGGTTCTTACGACGGTCAGCGGCATCGCATCGGTCCAACCGTTGACGATCTCACTGGTCCGGTCGGTCGAGCCATCGTCGGCGACGACCACCTCCCAGTCGCCGGCGTAGTCCTGGCGCGAGATCGCAGCGAGCTGGTCTGCTACGTACTCTTCACCGTTTCGCACCGGAATACACACCGAAACCACGGGCCGATCGGGACGCTTTTGTTGTTTCGACGTGTTTGAGATGTCCAACAGTCTGCCAGTCGGAGAGCCTGCTAGGCGTGCAAACCTGTGGCCCGAGATTGCACATCGTCAGGTCGCGCCACGCAAAACCGCCGCCGGCACACCTACGGAGAAGCTGGACGAAGGAAATTGTCCGGATCGACAGACGCGATCCGGAGTTTCAGGCGTGGAAACGGGCCTCGGTATACGGGCGCAAGGTCAGTTCGCTCGGTGAGGCGTAGCGATCCGTGACCAGGCCTTCGTTCCATCGCTGAAGCTGATGGGCGGCGCGCCGGAAGCGGTTCGAGACGGGCTCGAGGTGTGAGCCGAGCGTGCGTGGGGGACGCGTGAGGAATGCAGTGATCGTGCTCATGTAGTGATTGTCGGTCAGAACAAGGCATGACACAAGCTCCAATCCCAACCTGTTTCCATGACAAACTGTCAGCATGCTTCGAATCGATATCGAGTCTATGCGGGCCTTCATTGCGGTGGTCGAACTCAACAGCATCCGGCGGGCCGCCGAGCAGCTCGACCTCACCCCGTCGGCGGTGAGCTGGAAGATCAAACGGCTCGAGCAACGGGTGGGCAAGCCGCTGTTGATCCGTGACGGGCACGAGCTCCGGCCCACCCACGACGGGCGGCTGATGCTCGACGATGCGCCCGGCATCATCCGGGCCCACGACCGTATGGTGTCGCGCCTCGCCTACCCCGAGTTCACCGGTCTCATCAAGGTCGGATCGAATGAAGAGGTCGGAGCGCAACGCATCGCCGCCATTCTCGGCCGGTTTCAGCAGACGTTTCCCGGTTCGAAGGTGGAGTTCGTCGTGAATCAGAGCCGGTTGTTGCAGCCCCTGATCGAAGGTGGCCGGATCGATGTTGCGGCGATCCAGGTGTTGGAGAGCGAGCTGCGCCCCGACGACCGGGTGCTCTGGTATGACGAGCTGCGGTGGGCGACCCATCGAGATCTGCCGTATGACGACGGGGTTGTCCCGCTGATTACCTACGGAGAGAACGGGTTCTATCGGCCGGTGCTCGAACCGATCCTCGAGCGGCACGGCATCCCGTACCGCTACGCCGTCACGTCGCCCTCGACCGCAGGGGTGCAGGCTGCGGTAGCAGCCGGACTAGGGGTGGCGGTTCTGCCGGCTCGGTGGCTGTCGGACGAGGTGGTGGAATGGCAGCGCGGGGCGGGCCTCGACCCTCTCCCGGCCGCCTGCCACATCCTTCGGGTCGTGCCGGGCGAAAACAGCGAAGTGATAGAGACGCTGGTGGAAGCGATCGCCTCCGAGCTCACCGGCCGTGCTCCTGCCACCGAGCCGTGAAACTGGGGGATCGACGCAATTCTGGAGTGCCGCTGGCCAGACGCGCCGGAAGTGTTGCTCTCCAACACTTCCGGCGCATGTCGTGATGATCAGCTGGCGCAGTGGTCAGGGGCCTTTGGTGTCGAAGCTGCGAGACAGGTACGTTCGAAGAACGCGGACAGTAGGGAGCGAAGTCATGCGACGAGGACGCCGGATGCGCACAACGTTGGCAACGGTCACGGTCACGTTGGTCGCCTGCCTGACACTGTCGGCATGCGGGGGAGATGACGAAGAGACTGAAACCACCACCGACTCCACTACAACACTCGTTGCCGACGCCGAACCCGATGATTCCGGCGCCGGCGACGCAGATGCGACGACCGACACCGCAGAGAGCGCCGCAGAAGATGTCCCCGAGGAGGATGCGCAGGATGCGGGAGACTTCGACTTCGGCACTGGCGTTGCGCGTGTGACCATTGGTGACACCTCGTACGAATTCGATCTCACGACGGGCTTCACGGTGTGTCAAGACATCTTCGGTGGCCTTCAGGTCGCTGGGAACGATGCTTCCGGTGATGCGAATGTCGAGATGTGGATCCCGCCGACGGACTGGGAGACCTACACCGACGGTCGATATGACCCACCGTCGATCATCGTCGAGGACGACACCCTCAATGTTCGTTGGATCGCCGACTCGAACCGCGTCGAGCTGATCCCCGACTGGCCAGCGGCGAGCAATGTCGACAGCTACACCAAGGACGGCAACGCCTCGACAGGCACGGCGACGTTCGTCGATGACTACTCGTTCAGTGAAGGCGAACCAGTTGCGGGAACATTCGAGGTCGCCTGCGAGAATTAGCTGCAGACGTCCTCGCGCAACTGTCGGGCGCAACGTTTGGCCGCTCGCCTGATCGGGTGGCGGCTCGGGCACGTCGTCGTCCTGGATTCTGCGTCTTCATTGCATTCGACGCCGAACTCGCAGAGGACGCAATCCATCTCCAGGATCTGGGCCGCTTGGCGCAGTAGGCGGCGCTCTCCACGTGGCGCAGGCCGGCATTGGTGTTCACGATCGAGGTGACCACCGGATCGATGCTTCCCACCGCAACCGTTGGCAGCGCCGACGGCAGGCCGGAGTGCGTGCTGGCC
>JABDJU010000045.1 GCA_013003325.1 Acidimicrobiales bacterium | reverse complement strand
ACCTGCGACGGCGGCGAGGCGGGTGAGGAACTGATGGGTCCCGGTCGGCTCCACGATGGTGAGATCGATCAGCTGATCCATGTTTCGCAGGGCGCGGGCGGCGTGGACGCCCGCCATGCCTCCACCCACGATGACGATCGACGGTTTGGCGCTCACCTCCCCAGTGTCGCTCCGATTGCTCGGCGATGCTCATCGGGCGACCAGGTTCATGTCTACATTGCACCGGTGGCCACTTCGGCACCAGCCCCCCGTCGGGCCCCCGAACTCGAAGCGCTGTTCCCCGATGTGCAGGTGGCGGTCTTCCTCACCGACGTTCTGTTGCACGACGTCGAATTGTCCGACGACGAACGGGGCTTCATCGAGCGGGCCGTACCCGGACGACGGGCCGAGTTCGCCACCGGTCGGGCTTGCGCCCGCGCCGCGATCGAGGGGCTGGGGCGGTCGGCGCCGTCGATACCGGTGGGTGAGCGCCGCCAGCCGGAATGGCCAGAGGGAGTGACCGGTGCCATCACCCACACCCGCCGAGAAGGCCGCCAGTTCGTGGCGGCGGTCGCCGCCCTCGACCCGGCCGGCGACATAGGTGTCGGGATCGATGCCGAGGTGATCCAGCCCCTCAAGGACGGGGTTCGCGACATGCTGCTCGTCACGGCCGAGATCGCAATGGTTGATGCGACCGAGCCCAGCGAGCATGAGACCGGCAACATCAGGGTGTTCAGTGCCAAAGAGGCGTTCTACAAAGCCCAGTTCGCGCTGACCGGATCGTGGGTGGGTTTCAGCGATATGCAGCTGACCAGCCTCAGCGGGACCGGTGACCTGATCGAGACAGGCGCGATGGATGCTCTGGAGGGCATCGAACTTCCGGCGGCATTCCGACAGACGGTCACCGATGGCCTGGTGATCAGCGGGGTCGTGGTCCGGCGGCGACCCAGCTGACGCCTCAAGGGCCGGTTCTCCTGCGACGATGTGTCTGGTGAGAAAGAGAAGCGAGACATCATGCGTTTTCATACCCACCATCACGGTCTGAGAGCGGCCGCTGTCGTACTTGTCCTCGTGGTCACCGGCTGCACCGGGTCGGATTCGGCCGTATCGGTCGACGAACCGACCGGCACCGTGGCGAACTCGGATCCATCCAGCACGAACACCACTGCGGTGCCCGTCACCTCTATCGATGAGGCGGCGATCACGACCGGCGGTGAAGCCGCCGGAACCACAACCGAGGCGACCAGTTCCACCACCCAGGCCGAAGCCCCGGGCGATGAAGTGTTCCGGATCGCCCCGGAGGGCACCGATCCCTTCAGCATGCGTTTCGGCCCCGACGGCGTATGGAAACGCTCGCATCTTCCCGGTGAATTCCAGGTCATCACCGGCCCGGTGTCAGAGGCTGCCGATGTGTACCTCTACGGAACGGTGTTCCAGCGACCCGGTATCGACAACACGGTTTTCTTCAATAGCGGCGACGGCGACCAAGAGCTGTTGGTGACCTCAGACAATCAAACCCTCGATCTACTCGGCGTGCGGTACGAAGACGACGAGGCGTTCGTGGTGTATCAGCGTCGGACCAGCACGTTCGACCCGGAGACCACCAGCGAAACGCTGCGGGCCTACAACATGGGCACCGGTGAGGTAACCGAGCTCGCCGTCACCGGCGGATGGGAAAGCGGCACCAGCTTCAGCCATGTCAACGGCGACAGGGCCGCTGCGGTCTGGTTCGCCGAAGCGTTCTTCGGCGTCACGATCATGGACATCACGACCGGGAACATCGTGGCCGAAGGCGGGCAAGACTGTTTCATCGGTGAGCCGGCACCGGGCTGCAACTATTTCGAAGAGGCGGTGGCGGTCGGCGACGATGTGCTCGGGTTCGGACCGGTGCTCGACGCCGACCTGGAAAAGGTCGGCTATGCCCTCTATCGCTACGACACCGAGACAGACACAGAGGAGGTCGTGGCCTCGTGGCCGTGGGGCAACGAGGTGTTGTACGAACCGCAGGGCATGTACACCCAAAACGGATTGATCGTCATCTCCATCCAAGATGAGGCGGGCCAGCCGCTTCCGGCTCTGGTCGTTGATGACGTCACCGGCGACAACTGGACCGCACCGACACCGGGCTTTCTGCGGCCGATGACGCTGTCGTGACGGCTAGTCCCTCGACCTGAGTGGCGCCAGCACCCGGCTGTTCACCAGGTTTCGCCAGTAGTCGATCCGCATCCCAGGGGGCGGCAGCTGGGGCGGTGCGAAATCGCGCCAGGTGCCTTTCCACCGCTGATTCCAGAAGTACACCGCCGTCAGGCTGATGTCGTGCAGGTTCTGGATGCTGTGCCACCAGTAGATCGGGATGAACAGCACCTGCCCGGCGCTCACTTCGTATTCCACGTAGTCAGCGTCGGCGAAGGCGGGAAACCGGCTCGTGTCGTAGGTGTAGGAGTTCTCCCCCACGCTGCTGACCAGAACGCTGGAGAAGTTTCGTCCCTTCACCTTGTACAGGTTGGGGGTCTGGTCGGGGGCGAAGAGACGCACGATCTTGGTGCCGTGAATACAGAACAGCATCGCCGAGCCGCCGGTGTGGAAGTGGATCTGGCTGTGGACGCCCCGGCCGAAATACATCACCCGTTGTGAGAAGCGCTCGTCGGGCAGGTCAGGCGGGTCGACCAGTTGTCGGGCCAGCTCGGGAAAGTGCTCGTCGTAGGACAGCTCGGCCAGGTACGGGAACGGATCCGAAGGCATGTCGCCGGTGATGTCGGCGTAGTAGTCGGCAACGGTCCGGCTGCGAATATCGCCGCCCACGTAGTCGCCGTTGTTGATGTGCACGATCGGCACGCTCGCGTCGCCCACGACGTTCACCACCTCGGCCGGGGTCCACAGCTCGGGAAGCACGTCGATGCCGGTGACAAGAGCCGGCTCGGCGACCGAGAGATCGGTCGACAGGAGCTGTTCGTAGCTGATGGTGCGTCGTTCGGTCATGCTGGGTTCTCCTCGAGATGACCGCGGATCCAGATGATGAGGCCACCCAGCAGGAATACCTCGCTGGCATAGGTGGCCACGATCACCCCGTCGATCCCGTAACGGGAGATCAGCGCCAGGTTCAAGACCACGTTGATCGCTCCGGCGGCGATGATGAAGCGATTGCGGGTGTGTTGGTAGCCGGCGCCCGTGAGAGCTTCGCCGGCCAGGAGCGCTGGGAGATGGATCAGCGGAATGACGGCCATCCAACGGATTACCCCGATCGAATCGGAGTAGCCGTCGCCGAGGATGTCGTCGACCAGGGGAGCCAGGGCGAAGAGCGCAGCGCCAGCCACGGCGGCGTAGGCAGCGACCGCCGGCAGCAGCCGTCTGGCGTAGCCCCAGGTACCTCGCAGGCCCGCCTGAGCGCCGGTAGCGAAAAACCGCGGATAGGTCGCCGCCAGGACGGCGTAGAGCGGAGTGGCGGCCAGGCCGAGCACCCGGTTGCCGGCGGAGTAGATACCGGTGAGAAAGTCGCCGTTGGTGGTGCGAACCAGCATCTGCTTGTCGATGTCGCCCAACACGATCCCGCTCACCTGGGTGAGTGAGAACGGAAATCCCTCTTTGCTGATCTGACGGCTCTCCCGAAGCGAGAACTGGGGTCGGCCCACGATCGAAGCCAAAACCAGTGAGCTGATCATGCCGGCGACGACGCTGGCCAGCAGCAGGGCCCAGCCGACGGCGATCAATGTCTTTTCATCGACCACGAAGAAGGCGATGGCGACGAAACTGACCCGGAGAAACGTCCAGAACATGGTGAGCACTGCCGACTGAGGGAAACGGTCCAGTGCTTGCAGGGCCTGGGCGGCCGGCACGCTGACCGCTGCCCCGAGGAATTCGGCCAGCGCCAGCAACAGGATGGCCTGGCCACCCATCCTGGGCACCGCGATGTCGCCGAGCACTGCCAAGAGCAACGACCAGCCGATCGCCAGTACTACGCCGGGTAGAAGTGCGGCCCCCCACGACGAGGATGCCAGCGAACGGTCGGTGCTCACCCGCTTCACCACGATGTGGGACGTCCCGAGGGTCACGAACGCGCCGAGCAACAGGAACAACGCCAGGGCGGCTGCGTACAGCCCGTACAGCCGCTCCTCGAGGAATCGGGCCAGCATCCAAAACACCGCCACCGCCCCGACGGTTCGGGTTCCGGTGGCGAGAATGCTCCACGCAGTGTCATGGGTGAGGGATCGCCGGGGAGGAGCGCCGTGCCCGTCGGAGGACTCGGCGCGGTCCCGGGATCCCGATGGCCCCTCCGGTGCGGTCGCCTGGGTCAGCTGGCCATCACCTGGTCATGGATCCAGGCATAGGTCTTCTCCATACCCTCTTGCAGCGTCGTCGACGGCTCCCACCCGAGGTGTTCGCGAATCAACGTGTTGTCGCTGTTGCGGCCCCGGACGCCCTGGGGGGCGCTGAGGTCGTGGACCAGTTCGATCTCGATCCCGGCGATGTCGGCCACCATGCGATACAGGTCGTTGATGGCGATCAGCTCGGACGACCCGATGTTGAGTGGGATCCGGACATCGGAGTTCATCAGCATCTCGGTGCCGACCACGCAGTCGTCGACATACATGAACGATCGGGTTTGTCTTCCGTCTCCCCACACCTCAATAGTGTGGTTGCCGCTGAGCTTGGCTTCCACGATCTTGCGGCAGACCGCTGCGGGAGCTTTCTCGCGACCTCCGGTCCAGGTGCCCTCGGGCCCGTAGACGTTGTGATATCGGGCGGTGCGAAACTCGATGCCGTAGTCCTCCATGAAGTGGCGGCCCATGCGCTCGGAGAACAGCTTCTCCCAGCCGTAGCCGTCCTCGGGGTCGGCCGGATAGGCGTCGCCCTCGGCCAGGGCGGTCACGTTGGGATCGCTCTGCTTCGAACCGTTGTAAACACAGGCCGACGACGCAAAGAACACCCTCGGCACCTCTTTGTCACGAGCGGCCATGAGCATCTGGGTGCTGATCAGGACGCTCAGCATGCAGTCGGCCTTGTTGTTCTCTATGAACCCCATGCCTCCCATGTCGGCGGCCAGGTTGTAGATCTCGTCGACACCGTCTGCGGCCTTGAGGCAGGCATCCCGCTCGTTGAGGTCGAGCACCATGTTCTCGGCGGTCGAGCTCGCCTGGAACCACTCGTTTTGAGGTTTGCAGTCGACACTTCGAACCTCGTGGCCCTGAGCCTCCAGAGACCGCACCAGGTGTCCCCCGATGAAGCCACCGCCGCCGGTTACAAGAATCCGCATGTCTTCTCCTAGACCTCGACCAGTTCCCGCTCGTCGGCAGGGGGCGTGTCGATCGTGGGAAGGTCGACCATGTCGACCAGCCGGTTGTTGCGCCGCTCGTAGAGCTGGAATCCGGCCGCCACCACCGTGAGGACGGCGATGACGTACACCGACCGGGGGAAGCGGGTGAACTTCTCGACCAGGCTGTTGAGGGTGAGGCTGCCGAGCGCAACCTCTTGTTCGAAGAGGCGCTCGTACATCCACAGCAGAGCCACAACGGTGAGGACGGTGCTGCCGACCATGAGGATCCAGCGGTAGAGGACGGTGTTGCGGAGCAGGAACAGCAGGCCGAAGCACACCAGGATCACGACCGCCTGACCGATCTCGATACCGACGTTGCGGCCGAGCAGCGAGACGAGCTGAGTGCTGCGATCCACTTCGATGCCAGACACAAGCGAGGCGAAGCCCATACCGTGGAACAGACCGAAGGTGAAGGCGATCAGCCACTCTTTGTTGGGGAAGATCGGTCGCAGGTTGTGCAGCGCCGCAGCGGCGATCGACAGGGCGATGATCGACTCGGTGATCTTGGCCGACGGCAATGGCAGGATCTCCAACCCGGCGAGGGTGAAGGTGATGCTGTGGGCCACGGTAAACATGGTGACGATCTTCAGCACCCGCCACAGCGACCCGACGAAGTCGTCCGAAGGCTTCCAGGCTCCGCCGGAGAACATGAGCACGCTGGGGAGAAGAAGGACGAGCACGAACAGGATGTGGTCGGGCCCGGTCTTGATGTGATCCATGCCGAGGCTGATCGAGCTTCTGAAGTTCTTCCACCAGCTCGAGTCGCCCAGGTCGATCACCTGGGACTGGTTGTTGCGGTCGAACACGACGAACCCGTCCTGTCCCTCAC
>JABDJU010000041.1 GCA_013003325.1 Acidimicrobiales bacterium | reverse complement strand
ACCTGCGACGACCGAAGTGTCTCCAGAATCGTGGCCCGGTGGGCGCTGATCGGGAGATCCTCTGGATACGGGATCGCGCCGGACACCTCGATCAATGTAATCGGCGACTTTTGAGAGTTGCCCTCTGAGCAGCATGGCCCAACCCGCGGATGGACGGCAGCCTCAGGTGCAGGGGCGAGCTCACCTGTACCTTCGGGTGCGCTATGGCGGGGTTCTTGCGGGTTGCGGTGGTGTGCGGTGGGGATACAGACCGACCTGATGGCATTGCGCGCGACGTCGAGATCTTGGATGACTGGAGCTCGATGCGGATCGCAGATCTGGCCCGTCTTCTCGGACTCCCGCCGGGTCCGTTGTTGATCGATGGACGTGTGCACCCGGGATCGACCCCGGTAGAGAATTGCGGCGTCGTGCACGGGTCGTTGATCTCGAATCCTGCCCACCGTCCCCGTAGTAACTCCACTCCCGAGGTAGCGCCGGTGCTGCGTATCGACACGATCGCCGGACGTCGTTGCGGTCACAGCGAGTCTCTCGGCGTCGGGACCTATCACTTCGAGGACGGCGGGTGGCGCCGAGGTCTTTCACCGACGGCCCGGATCGGGATAGGCGTGCTGCCCGACAGCCTCCGAGTGCTGCCCGGATCGACCCCGGCGTTCGCCAACGACACCTTCGTCGAGTCTGAGGTCGAGCTGGAGATCGCTTCCGACGTCTTCCTGAACCTGGGCGATATCAGATTCCAGCTGTCCCGGTGGCGGGCTCCGCAGCACCGAGAACCGACCGAGCGGGGCGCAGTCCATCGCACACCAAGGGTCGAGCCGCCCGTTCCTCGTACCACCGTGGTGGTCCCGGCTGCGCCGGAACCACCGCCCGAGCCGCAGCCGATCGGTTGGATCACGTTGGCAGCACCGATACCGGCGGCGGTGATCATCGCCCTGGCGCTGGGTCGACCTGTTTTCATGCTGTTCGCTCTGCTGAGCCCGATCGCCGCTTTGGCCCGCTGGTATGAGGGTCGGCGGAGGGTACGCCGCGATCGCACCAATCATGATCTCATCGTGCACGCCTCCCGGCAGGCAACACTGACCCAGCTCCTTGCTGTTCGGGACAACGAATCGCGCCATCTCCGTGAGTCCCACCCGAACCCGGCCGAGAGCCTCCGCCGAATCGAGACCCTCGATGAACGGCTCTGGCAGCGCCGGCCCGACCACCACGACTTCGCCGTGGTGAACGTGGCGTCGGGTGAGCGACCCTGGTCCTACGACGGACCGTTGCCGGCCCTGGTGGATGACCTTGTCACCGGCGTCGGGTTTCTCCCGTCGGTGCCGCTGACCACCGATCTTCGAAGCGGCCCGCTGGGTGTGGTCGGACCGCGGTCAGAGGCGCTCGCTGAGATGCGAGGCATACTCCTCGGCCTCATCAGCAATTGTGGTCCGGCCGACCTGAGCGTCTCGCTAGTCACGTCGGCGGGCCACCAAAAGGCATGGGATTGGCTGAAGTGGCTGCCCCACCTCGACCAAGTCGCCACGACGCCTGAGGAGATCGATCGGATGCTCGACCAGCGACGACACCCGCTGGGCACCGACCCCGACAGCGAGTCGGTTCGTCTCACCGTGTTCGTGGTCGACGGTACCGACCTGGTGCACGAGTGCCTGAACCTGCGACAAGAGCTTGGCGGCGGCAGCGCCGCCGCCATCGTGTTGGCCGACCGTGCTGACCTGCTGCCCGCTTCGTGCCGGTCGATCGTCACGCTCGACGAGTCCGGCCTGGTTGACATCTTGGAGGTCGAAGGCGCCCGCCGTACCATGCGCGCCACGCCGAACACGGTCGACCTGGAGACGGCGCGTCGGGCCGCACGAAACCAGGCCCCGCTGGTTGACCCCGAAGCGGTCACCGCCGACACGCAACTCCCCGACGCCGTGTCCTTGGTCGACGTTGTCGGACCGCTCGAAACCGACGCCATCACCGACAGCTGGCGAGCTGCGGGAGTGGATCCTCACCCCGTTTTCGGTCTCGGGCGCACGGCTACGGAGACCCTGCGGCTCGATCTTGTTCGGGACGGTCCGCACGCGCTCGTCGCAGGAACGACCGGAGCGGGCAAGAGCGAGCTGCTTCGGTCACTGGTCGTATCGATGGCCGTAGCCCACAGCGCCGAGCACATCAACTTCGTGTTGATCGACTACAAGGGCGGGGGAGCCTTCGACCGGTGCACCGACTTCCCCCATACCGTTGCGGTAGTCACCGATCTCGACGAACACCTGGGGGTCAGAGCGCTCCGTTCGCTACGGGCCGAGCTCAACCACCGGGAGCGTCTACTGCGAGACACCGAAGCCAGCGACCTGGCCGGCTATCGAGCCAAGGGTGGGGTGCTGCCTCGACTGATCGTGGTCGTGGACGAGTTCGCAACCCTCGCTTTCGAGCTACCCGACTTCCTCGACTCGCTGATCGATGTTGCCCAGCGGGGCCGATCGCTCGGCATCCACATGGTTCTGGCCACCCAACGTCCCGCCGGGGTAATCGACGCGAAGATCAAGAGCAACACGAACCTTCGGATCTGCCTGCGGGTCGCTGACGACGCTGATTCTCTCGACGTACTCGGCACACGCGACGCGATCGGGATACCCCGCTCCAAACCAGGGCGGGGATTCGTGCGGCTCGGAGCGGGCGAGGTCGAGCAGTTCCAGTCGGCCTTCACGGGCGCTCGCACCTCCGACGTCTCACGGCACGAGCCGCGAGTCCGAGACTTTGGGCTCGGGGATTCCGCTGTGGTCGAAGAAAGCAGCGGTGATGGCAAGACAGACCTGGAGCGAGCCCTCCGAGCAGTGGCTGAGGCACACGAAAAGGCCGGCATCGCCCAACCGCGACGACCGTGGTTGCCGGCACTGCCGACGCGGATCGATCCGGCCGCGTTGGACGACGCCATCGTCGAACTCCAGTCGGGACAGCTCGGCGAGGTCCGGGCGCACTCGGGCTCGGTCGCCGTGGGGATTCTCGACGTGCCGGATGAGCAACAGCGCCGATTGCTGTCGATCCGATTGGGTGGAGAAAATGCGCTGCTCTTCGGGTTCGACAGGGCCACGGCGGCGGGCACGCTGAGAGCGGTGACCCTACGGGCCATGCGTACGCTGCCGCCCGACGACCTCCACATCTACGTGCTCGACGGTGGTGCCGCCGAGCTGAAGGGGCTCGAATCCGCCCCGGCGGTCGGGGCCTACGTGAGCCACGATGACGACGAAGAACTTGATCGCATGCTGACACTGCTGGAAGGGATCGTGGCGGCGCGCACGCGCGCCCGTGTCGCCAGTGCTGCACCGACGTTCGACCCAGCGATCGTGGTTGTGGTCGAGGCTCTCGGGAGCCTCTTGGAGCGGCTGCACGACGGGGGCGGCCACGCCACCGCCAACCGGATCGCAGCGCTGTTCCGCGAGTCGGTGTCGGTCGGTGTCTCTTGGATAGGAACCGCGGCCGGCGACCGGCAGATACCGGCCCGAATGTCGACATCGGTTGCGGTGAACTTGCTCCAGCGCCTGGCCGATCCCGCATCGGTCCTGGCCTTCGGTCTCCGTCCCCGCGACCTCCCGACCCTGGAGAAGTCGATGGTGGTCGATGTTCGCACCGGCATGGTCGGAGTGGCCGCCGTCTGTTCTCCGGATGAGCTCGAGGAGGAGATCCCCGAACTACCGACGGCGCTGAACCGTCCACCCGCGCCGCTGCGGCGACCACCCGATCGCATCGCCGTCAGCGACCTTGAAGCAGCGTCTGACATTGTCGACGATTGCCTTCGGGTGCCGGTAGGTCTCAACAGCCGAGACGCCGAGCCCGAGTATCTGCACCTGGCAGACCGCGCCGTGATTCTCGGGTCACCCGGCGGGCGTCGGTCGGCAACTGTGGCATCGATCACCGCACTCTCCATGCCGGCCTTGCCGCTTGGGTCGGTCGTGGTCGTCGCCGGACCGGACACCCCGATCGTCGGGGGCGTCGAGCGCATCGATCCCGACGCCGCACTCGAGAGCAGAGACCTCGCCGGCTTCACCCTCGTGGTAGTCGATGACATCGCACAGGTCGGGCCCAAGGCCCAAGCGGCGCTCACCCGCTTCGCGGCCGATGCTGGACCGGGGCGATGGATGGTGATCGGGGCGAAGCCGTCAGACCTCAAGGCCGTCTCGCCGCTGGCGGCGGTACTGCGGAGCAGCCACAGCGGGATCGCCGTCAACCCTACGACCGCCGACGGTGCCATGCTCGGTGCTCCGTTCTCGACGTCGCAGATCGCAGGGCTGAAGCGGGGTCACGGACTCCTGGTTGACCGCGGCACGACGACCCCGATTCTCATCGTCGGGCCCGACCCGGCCTGAGCTAGGTTCATGTCGGCCTGGTTGGGGGCGGAAACGCCTTAGACCCAGGTGGCGAATTCGTCCACCGGCACTCTCTCTGATCGAAGCGTGTTGACCGGATGATTGTCGTCGCGGTAGCCGATGGCCATGCCACAGAACAGCATGAGCTCCTCTGGAGCGTTGCAGAACTCCGAAACCGTGCGCGGATAGAGACTCCAGCTCTCTTGGGCGCACGTGTCGAGCCCGGCGTCCACTGCGAGCAGCATAAACGTCTGGAGAAACATGCCGAGATCGCTCCATTGGGGCTTGTTCATTCCACGGTCGACGAAGCAGAACAGGCCGGCCGACGCTCCGAAGAACTCCTGGTTTCTGGCGAACCACCGAAACCGGGCCTCCTTGTCTTCCCGCGGTATCCCCATCGTGGCGTACATGGCTTCACCGAGTTTGAAGCGGTTGGTTCGATAGGGCTCCCACAGACGCTCCGGATAGATGGGGTACTCGGGCTCCTCCGGACCTCGTTCCCGGGCGAGCTTCACGATTTCGTCTCGCGATGACCCATTCACCACGTAGACCTTCCAGGGTTGGACGTTGCCACCCGAAGGAGCCCGCGACGCCATAGTCAGCAGCTCTCGGATCAGGCCGTCGGGCACGCCGGTGGGAAGGTACGCCCGCACCGACATACGACGTTCGATGGTCTCCCGTACATCCATCGCCGGAGTCTACGGACGCCCCGCCACCGGTACGAACCTGGTGTGGTGGCGATTGCACCGATCGATCGGGGGTGGGGAACAATGGCCCCATGGCAGCCCATCCTCTGAACACTGATGACCTCGGCGGCGAGATGTACAACCTGGCGATGAGCGAAGGAGCTCGCCCCCTCCTTGAGGCGGTGAAGAAGTTCGTCGAAACCGAAATCAACCCGATGTCGGAGAAGTTCTTCGAACTCGGCGAAGGTCGAGAAGATCGGTGGAGTTACGCGCCGGGCCAGCTCGAACTGCTCGACAAAGTCAAAGCGAAGGCCAAAGAGCAGGGCTTGTGGAACTTCTTCCTGCCCGACGCCGAAACCGGGGAGGGCCTGTCGAATCTCGACTACGCCTACATCGCCGCCGAACTGGGCAAGAACCCGTTGGCATCGGAATGCCTCAATTGTTCGGCGCCCGACACGGGCAACATGGAAGTGCTCGAGCGGGTCGGCACCCCCGAACAGAAGGAACAGTGGCTCAAGCCTCTGCTGGCCGGCGAGATCCGCAGCGCCTTCGCCATGACCGAGCCCGCCGTCGCATCATCGGATGCCAAGAACATCGCAACCTCGGCGGTTCGCGATGGTGACGAGTATGTGATCAACGGCGAGAAGTACTGGATCAGCGGTGCCGGCGATCCCCGCTGCAAGATCATGATTGTGATGTGTCGCACAAATCCGGAGGCGGCACCGCACCTCCAGCAAAGCCAGATCCTGGTGCCGATCGACACCCCCGGGGTCACGATCGTCGGACCGATGTTGGTCTTCGGTGCCGACGACGCCCCCCACGGCCACATGCACATCACCTTTGAAGATGTTCGGGTGCCGGCTTCGAACATGCTGCTGGGCGAGGGCCGTGGCTTCGAGATCAGCCAGCTGAGGCTCGGTCCGGGCCGGATTCATCACTGCATGCGCTCCCTCGGGGTGGCCGAACGGGCGCTGGAGTTGATGGTGCGGCGCGGTCTCGAACGGGAAGCCTTCGGGAAGCCGTTGGTGAAGCTGGGGGGCAACACCGAGATCATCAGCCGAGCCCGAATCGATATCGAAGCGATGCGCTTGATGGTGTTGCGGGCCGCCAAGGCGATGGATGTGCTCGGCAACGCCGATGCCCGGGTCTGGGTCAGTGCCATCAAGGCCATGGTCCCCGAGCGGGTGTGCGACATCATCGATCAGGCGATCCAGATGCACGGTGCTACCGGCATCAGCCAGCGCACACCTTTGGCTGAGATGTACACCGGTCAACGCACCCTCCGCTTCGCCGACGGACCCGACGAAGTGCACCACATGGTGGTCGGCAGAGCCGAGATCGCTCGGTACTGATCGACACCGAGGTGATCAGCAACAAGCGGCGGGCACCGATGGCCCCGGTCGCCTGGCCGTAGACTCGCGTCGGTGACCGACTTCTGGGAGACTTTGCAGTCAGCGTGGACCTGGTCCCAAGACTTCGCCGACAGCCCGTGGTTCTATGCGTTGATCTTCGGCATCGCCATGGTGGACGGCTTCTTTCCGGTTGTTCCTGGCGATGTCACCGTGATCGTCGGAGGAGTCTCGGCCGGCGCCGGCGATCTCAACATCCTGCTGGTCGTCCTCATCGGCGCTCTCGGAGCGGTGACCGGCGATTCCATCAGCTACGGGATCGGCCGGTTCGGCATGCACCGGTTTCCCGGATTTGCCGAGAACCGGCGAGAGGCCGTGGCCAAGACATCGCGCCAGATTCGGGTACGCGGTGGACCGCTGTTGGTGACGGCCCGGTTCATCCCTGGAGGCAGGACCCTGCTCACGTTGGCGTGCGGCGCCACCCGGCAGCCCTACAAGACGTGGTTCCTCAGGTGGGAGGTGGCGGCCTGCCTTATTTGGGCCACGTACAACGGAGTTCTGGGATTCTTCTTCGGCGATTGGTTCGCCGAGAAGGAAAACGGTGAGACGATCGCCTTCGCTCTGGCCTTCGGCACCGCCATCACGATTATCGCCCTGCTCGAGCTGGCTCGCTGGCTCCGCGCTCGCGACGAGGTGATTCAGGACTGATCGATCTGGGTCCTCAGCCAGGTTGGCAGAACCACAGGGTCAGCGAGATCGCTGGGGTGATGTCCGGGCAGAGCTGACACGACCGCCAACGGCAAGAACTCGAAGAGATAGCTGAGGCTCCACACGAGCAGGTTCCAGTGGGCCCTCGGCGAGAACAAGCGTCGCTCGGTCCACAGCAGCGCAAGCGTTCCCAAAAGGGAGAAGACCGCAAGGATGACGGTGGCAGCGATCGTCCCGAGCACGTAGTGCAGTCGGCTCCCGCTGACCGAGTCCCAGACATCATGGGCGGCGCCCTTGTGTTCCACCTCCTCGGCGAGATGCCAGAGGAACAGGCGGCGAGCGGTCGGTTCGGCATCGTCGAACAGCGGCCCGATCCGATCGTCGGTCCATCGCGCTCCGGCGAAGGCGATCGTCTCGAACCCGGCAGAAAAGGCAACCCCGAAGTCATCGCTTCTCCGGTCGAGAAACCGAAAGGTCCGGTCCATCCACCGGTCGAGCCACATCAGCCTCGGATGGGCAGCGAAGACCCGGTCGTTGAACCTGCGATGCTGGGCATGGTGCTGACGTTCCTGCCGGGCGTAGGCGAGGGCGGCCGGACGTACGTCATCGTCGAGGCGGTCTGCAACCCGTTCCACCGAGCGCACAACGAACGGCTCGGCATGGGGCATGAGCAACGAGACGGCGT
>JABDJU010000371.1 GCA_013003325.1 Acidimicrobiales bacterium | reverse complement strand
TGCTCGAACTGGCGCACCACGGCCGTGCCGAAGTAGGTGATGGAGGCGCCGATTCGCGGGATCACGGCGTCGTAGTCGCTGAGCGGCTTGCCTTGGTACTGGAGGTCGGGTTCGTCGCTGGTGAGGTCGATGGCGAACCGGAGCGTGTTCAACACTCGGACCTTGTGGCCTCTGTCGAGCGCTGCCACCCGAAGTCGGGTTGTGCTGTAGGAGTTCGGGGCTCGTGAGAGGATGGCGAGTTTCATTAGTCGACTCCGTTCGACTCGGCGATACTTGCGACGTGAAGAATGGCGTCTCCCCGGTTCACCACCGGCGACAACGTTGACCCGATCACCACACCGTCAATGGGTGCTTTGGGAGACGAAAGCCTGACGCCGAGAGCGTTGTGGATCTGGCCGATGACTTGACCCCTGGCAACCCGGTCGCCAGGGTCCACCCTCAGGCTGAGAATGCCGCTCTGGCCGGCCCGAACCCATTTGCTCGATCGGCTCATCGCGCTGGGCTCGGGTTGGTGCTCCTCTTTGTCGAGCATGCCGACATGGGTCATGACTCGGAGCACGCCGTCGACGCCCACCCTGGTAGCGTGAGGATCGAAGCGCCAGGCTTCTCCCCCTTCGTACAGCAGCACGGTGGCGCCTGCGTCGCTCGCCACCTGGCGCAGCGAGCCATCGCGATGGGAGGAGTGCATCATCACCGGGGCCCCGAAAACCGTCGCCAGCTCCAGCGTTTCGACATGATCCAGATTGGCTCTGATCTGGGGCAGGTTGGTTCGGTGATCCGATGCCGTGTGGAGGTCGATCCCGTACTGACACCGATTCACGACTTCGGACATCAGCAGGTGCGCGATCCGGCGAGCCAGCGAACCGCGTTGCGAGCCCGGGAACGACCGGTTGAGATCGCGACGGTCTGGCAGGTAACGATCACCGGCGGTGAAGCCGTAGACGTTGACCACCGGCACGGCGAAGAGGGTTCCGAAGAGATCCTTGGGGCTGAGGGTCTCCAAAACCTGACGAACGATCTCAGTGCCGTTGATCTCGTCTCCATGGATCGCCGCCGTCAACCACATCGATGGGCCCGGGCGCCGGCCGTTGAGGACAACAACTGGCATCGACATCGGCGAGCCGGTCACCAGTTTTGCGATCGGGAGCTCCATTGCCTTCTTCGTTCCCGGTTTCACGGTGACGCCGCCGATCGTTACGGGATCATTCATCTTCGTCGCTCACTCGATTTCGTTTCCGCAGTTCCTTGGGCGGTCGAGCACCGAGATAGCTGCGGGACGGATCGACCAAGAATGTCGTGCGAATCGCCTCGCGCCCGACCAGCATCCTGAAACCCATCTGGTGACGCTGGGTCAGCGTCAGCTCGATGGGCAGCGACCGATCTCGAATGGTGATGTCGGTGAGGATCGTGGGCCGTTCCTCGGCATACCCGCTCGAGCTGCGGACAATACGCCACTCCAAGACGTCGGCATCGACCCGTACCGAGTCGAGCTCGGAGCCCTGCCACGGAGTGATCGTGAACTGGACACGGTCTCCATGAACCTCTATCTCCTCCGCATGAAGGCTGGACGTGCGAGCGCCGGTGTCGATCTTCGCCTTGGTCCACGGCACGTCGAACTCTGGTAGGGCCACCCACTCGCGCCACCCGATCGGTTCGAGGCTGTTCATCGCTCCCGGGGGAGGACTCGAACCTCCAACGCCAGGATTCAAAGTCCTGTGTTCTACCAATTGAACTACCCGGGACCGCTCACGGTTCACGAACCGGCGGGAGGCTTACGTTAGCAACGTTTTCTCACCGGTCGTTGAGCGATTCGGGCCGGTTGGCGGTTAGCCTTGCGGGCCTTATGGGTTCGTTGATCAAGAAGCGTCGGAAGCGTATGCGCAAGAAGAAGCACCGCAAGCTGCTCAAGCGCACACGCGTCCAGCGCCGCAACAAGTAGTACCGCTCAGCCGAGCCGTGCTCGACCGGACCCGATCGGTCCGGTCGGTTTGCGTTTTGCCCCGATCGCAACGATTTCCCCAGATGGCGCCCGAATGGTGGGCAGGGGCGGCACCTTCGGACCCTCAGCCGTTACTCTGAATGCATGGCCCAGGGTGATGTCTCGGCACTAGTGATCGCAACCGCGTCCGGAGCGTCGCTGGTTTCGGAACGTCCGAAGCCGATTCACCTGCTGTGCGGCCGACCGATGCTGTCGTGGGTTCTCGCCGCAGTCTCCGACGCCGGCGTCGGCGAGGCTGTGGTCGTCACCGGTCCAGACGGCGATTGGATCTCCAAACGGGTCATGGACGCGCCGCCGGAGAACCTCACGACCCGTTTCCTCGAACAGCCCCGCCCTCGGGGCAACGCCGAAGCGGCCCTGATCGGACTGAGCGGCTTCAACGAGTTCGACGACGAGGGCGATGTGCTGATCGTGCCGGCCGACATGCCGTTACTCACCGGCGATGTCCTCGCCCGCCTGCTCGATGTTCATCGCGACGAGGGTTCCGCGTGCACGATCGCCACCGTGACTGCCCGCGACCTTGCCGGGGTGCCCAAGATTCTGCACGACCGGCACGGCCTGCCGTCGGCAATCGTCTTGTCCACCCGCGTCGACCTGGGTGAAGCGGTCGAAGCGTCCGCCGGCGTCTACATCGTTCGACGGGGCCTGTTGGCGCCCGCCATTCGCCGCACCACCCCGGACCCAACGTCGGGTCGGCATCTGCTTCGGGAAGTGCCCGGGGTGCTCGCCGACAGCGGCCACTCGGTTGCCACATGCCAACTACCTTCAGAGCCGTTCTCAGAGGTCGATGACCGGCTGCACCTTGCCGAGGCCGAAGCGGCGTTGCGAGACCGCACCAACCGGTACTGGATGGAGCGCGGCGTCACGATGATCGATCCGAGCCGCACCCGGGTCGACGCAACCGTTGAGCTATCACCCGACGTCACCCTGTATCCCGGGGTTTCGCTGAGTGGAAACACGGTGATCGCCGAGGGTTGCGACATCGGCCCTGACACCCATCTCGATCACTGCACCGTCGGTGCTCGCAGCGTCGTCAAAACGACGACCGGTCAGTTGGCCACCATCGGCGAGCAGTGCACGGTCGGACCTTTCGCAGCGTTGAGCCCGGGGGCTGAAGTATCTGACAGAACCGTCACCGGACCGTTCTATGCTGCAGAGGCCTGATCGAAAGACCACGCAACACACGACAAACGCGGCGCCTGACAGTGGGGAGACAAAATTGCTGGAAGCCGTAACCAAGAAGAAGCTGCATTTGTTCAGCGGGCGACACAACTATGAGCTTGCTGAAGAGGTTGCGGAATACCTCAACGTTGACATCACCGAGGCCCATCCCAGTCAGTTCGCCAACGGCGAAACCCACGTTCGATTCGCCGAATCGATCCGGGGCTCCGACGTGTTCATCATCCAGAGTCACGGATCGGTCGAAGACCGTTCACTCAACGACGCCGTGATGGAACACCTGATCATGGTCGATGCCGCTCGCCGAGCCTCGGCCAAGAGGATCACCGCCGTTATGCCCTGCTACGGCTACGCCCGGCAGGATCGAAAGAGCGAAGGCCGTGAGCCCATCACCGCACGGTTGATGGCCGATCTGTTCGAAGCCGCCGGCGCATCTCGTTTGGTCTCGGTCGATCTGCACAGCGGGCAGATTCAAGGGTTCTTCAACGGACCGGTCGACCACCTCACCGCCATGCCGGTGCTGGTCAACCGGCTCGAACAATACGGCGAAGACCTCGTCGTGGTCTCTCCCGATGCCGGCCGCGTGAAAGTGGCCGAGCGTTACTCCCAGAAGCTCGCTGCCGATCTGGCCATCGTGCACAAGCGTCGGCTCAAGGGGAAGAAAAACGAGGTCGAGGCCAAGGACATCGTGGGTGAGGTCGAAGGCCGCCGCTGCGTGCTTATCGACGACATGATCGACACCGCCGGCACCATCTGCTCTGCCGCCGAACTGCTCATGGAGCGAGGGGCTGCCTCAGTGGTAGCTGCCGCCACCCACGGCGTTTTCAGCGGGCCCGCCATCGACCGGCTGAAGAACAGCGTGCTCGACAACGTGATCGTCACCAACACGCTGCCGCTGCCGCCCGAGAAGCGGTTCGACAAACTCGAGGTACTCTCCGTCGCTCCGCTGCTCGCCGATGCGATCAGGGCGGTCTTCGAAGACACCTCCGTCAGCCAGATCTTCGGCGGCCAGAACCAGCAATAATTCCCTCCGGGGGCCCTCCACGCTCGCCTTCGGGCCTTCCTGTTCGTCTTCTCGCTCGGCTTCGCCTCGCTTGACGAACCGGCCCTCCGGGTCGCCCGGGTGCGGGTGTCCTGCTCGTAGCTCGCAGGCCACCTGATTCCCTCCGGGGGCCCTCCACGCTCGCCTTCGGGCCTTCCTGTTCGTCTTCTCGCTCGGCTTCGCCTCGCTTGAC
>JABDJU010000350.1 GCA_013003325.1 Acidimicrobiales bacterium | reverse complement strand
CAATGACTCTGCGGCTGACCGATTCCGAACAAGCGGCCCTGCGTCAGCGCGCTGAGGCCGAAGGCATTTCGCTTCAAGAAGCGGCCCGCCGAGCCGTGCGTGAGTTCGTCGATCGCAGCGATCACCGTGACCGTGTGGCCGACGCTGCCGCACGGATTCTCGTGGCTCACGATGAGGCGCTCCGACGGCTGGGGGAATGAGCTCCGATCCGGAGATCGAGTATCTCGACCTCGACGACCTCATAGCGCTCTCGACCGTTCTCCTGGGAGACCCCGCTCCGATCCGAGACATCGGTCTGTTGGGATCGGCCGCAGCCCGTCCCCGAACAACGGCGTTCGGGGCCGATGCCTATGGCGATGTCTGGACCAAAGCAGCCTCACTTCTGCAGTCGATCGTTGGTAACCATGCGCTGATCGACGGGAACAAGCGGCTCGGCTGGCTCGCTACTGCGGTCTTCCTCGAACTGAACGGCCACAGCGTCGCCGCGGCCGATAACGACGCTGTCTTCGACCTCGTCATGGACGTTGCGGCGAATCAACCCGACATCCACTGGATTGCCGCAGCGCTCGCCGACCTTGTCGAGTAGTTGTGTACTTCGACGGCGGCGTGAACGCCGACGGAGCAGGTGCTCGGTGCATGTGCGCGTGTGATCAGCCGAGGTCCATCGACTTCTCTGGCATCGCGGCGGGCTCTGGCCGAACTACCCGCACACGTCGCCTTCGGGGTGGTTGTTGCCATTGTGTCTCTCCTCTCAGAAACGCATTCGTTGCGCTGAGATGAGCCTGCTGACACCGGCTAACAACGTGCTAACAACTCGGATCCGACATGGGTGGTTCTCTTGAACAGCATCTTGGTATCGAAGTCGCGCTCGGCGACTCGCCGATGTGCGCCGGAAGTGGTGCTCTCCATGTGGACGACCTGCGCCGATTGTTCGAACAGGCCGGCGCCACAACGGTTTCGATCGATACCCAGGTGGGTACTGCCCGTTTCGCGCACCATGGTCGAGGCCGACCTCTATGGCTGGCTGCCCGTGATGGGCGTCGTACTCGACGAGGAGCTGATTTAGCAGATCGTTGCCTAGGCCGACGACGAGCTGAGCGAGTTCGTGACGGATGACGGCGAGATGGTGTTGGACGCTCCAGGCCACATCGTCACTGCTCGGGCTTGATCGACGCACTTCATGGGCTGGCCAGCATATCTTTTGCCTGCTTTCTCGTGCCGCGCGTCACCCGCAGACGCAAGCTCCGACGTCTTATTCATAAAGGAGAACAGGAGAAGACAATGAGCAATCAAGTACGACGCTTTTATAGAGTTTCAGCCATCTTCGGCCTATTTGCACTTATGGGCCTGTTTGGGGCTGTCCCGGCCGGAGCCGGCAACTCAGCGCGCTTCCATGGCACGTTCACCGAAACGCCAGCAGGGGCAGAACTCGGCTACGACATCCACGGATCGGCCAAAATGACCGTTTGGACTGACGCCACAGCAGTAAAGGTCAATGTTTCCGGTTTGGACCCGGCCAAGGCATACGGGTCTCATCTCCACAACGGGACCTGCGCATCTGGTGGCGGTGGCCACTATCAAGACGATGAAGGAGGAGACATCGAGCCACCCAACGAGTTATGGATAACCAACAGCGGCACCACCCTGTCACCCAACCCGGGCGGCGTAGGGCACGGCGGTGGATCGGCCGACTGGGCGGCCCGTGTCACTTCCACCACACAAACCAACGCCCGCTCGGTGGTGATTCATGAACCCGGCGGTACCAGAATTGCCTGCGCCGATTTGACCTAGCGCGGTGACGCAACGCGACGACACGGACCGGCCGCGGGCGTTTCGTGTCGGACGTCGAGCACGCGCGACTGTTCGGCCCGCTTCAGCGCGATCTCCAATACGTCATCGGGCGCCTGGCCAATCCCCCGCCATCTAGAGGCCATACTCGCAGGCGGGTGAGTGTGGAGACCTGGCCGCTTGCAGGTTGACCGATGTGCGCCGAAAGTGTTGCTCTCCAACACTTTCGGCGCATGTCGACCGATTGCCGGTGTGGAGCGCTGACCTTCTCCTCTTCCCGGCGCTCAGGGTCGCTCTCACACTGGGTGTTGAGAAGGAGATCGATCATGCGTCGGGCGTTCACAATCTTGTTCGCAGTTGGCCTTGCAATCGGGGCGTGCGGCAGCGAAACCGTCGAAGCCGTCTCGGTTTCCGGAACCGAGGTGTGCACGGAGGTCGATACCCAGGGCGATGAGCTGAGCCGGTATCGGTGCGTAGAGACCCTCGATGACGCGAGGGTGTCGGGCACCGCGATCGTGACCCTCACAATGCTCGATGAATCGGTTTCACCGATCGTCGACGCAGGCGAATTCATGCTCGAGAACGATGGCGGCTCATGGTCCGGAGAGTGGTCAGGCGTAATCGAAGAGGATGGCCTACATACGATCGATGGCGTCCTGTTGGGCTCTGGCGGCTACGACGGACTGCAATACAGAGCGCGCTGGGTGTTCACCACCACGTCCGACGGCGAGGTAACGGGCACCATCGAGCCCTCACCCTGATCCTGGCTAGGACGGCCGATGCGGCAGCCGGCGATCGTGGGTGATGTCGACGGCCCGAGCGGGACTACGGTTCGAGCGTGGGGAACGAAGACCGCTCGAAACACGGCAGCCCCTACGACACGGTTGCGTCGTCGGCGTTTCGTTTCCTCATCGAGATCGTGGCGTGGGTGGCGGGACCGTGGGCGGTTGCCGACCTCACCGGGTCGAACTGGCTAGCGATACCCGCGCTTGTCGTGCTTGTAGGGCTGCCGGCAGTGTTCAATGCGCCTGGCGACAAGAACACCGAAGGCATTGTGATCCCTGGGCCGCTTCGGATTGTGATCGAGATGTTCTTGGCCGCCGTCGCCGTTGCAGCGTCAGCGATCGTGTGGCCAGCGTGGGGTTCGGCGGCGGTGGCGCTGATCGCCGCAGCGATGCTGGTCACTGGTCGAGCCCGGTACCGATGGCTCGCCAGCGGTGCGCCGGCGGTCGACTTGACCTAACGCCACACTGCGACCGTCGACGAGGTGCGCCGGAAGTGTTGCTCTCCAACACTTCCGCCGCGTGTTGACCCGGACAGCGCGAGAGGTAGGTCTTGGTCGGATCCGATTTCTGGACCAGACTGAGACCAGCGCAAAGATCCCATCACCCGAAGGAGTCTCCTCATGTCGGACACCGTGAAGGCCGCAATCCTGCAAACCGGCTGGACCGGCGACAAGGAGTCGATGATCGAGCTGCACGAAAAACACATGGCCGAGGCAGCCGAAGCGGGCACCCAGGTCATCTGCTTCCAGGAGCTCTTCTACGGCCCGTACTTCTGTCAGGTTCAGGAAACCGAGTACTACGGCTACGCCGAGGCCGTACCCGACGGTCCGACCACCAAACGGTTCCAGGAGCTCGCCGCCAAGTACGGGATGGTCACAGTCCTGCCGGTGTATGAAGAGGAACAACCCGGCGTTCTCTACAACACGGCTGCGGTGATCGACGCCGACGGCTCCTACCTGGGCAAGTACCGCAAAACCCACATTCCCCAGGTCAAGGGATTCTGGGAGAAGTTCTACTTCCGGCCCGGAAACCTCGGCTACCCGGTGTTCGACACCGCCGTCGGCCGGGTCGGCGTGTACATCTGCTACGACCGGCATTTCCCCGAGGGGTGGCGGATGCTCGGACTGAACGGTGCCCAGATCGTGTTCAACCCCAGCGCCACGAGTCGGGGCCTCTCGGCCTACCTCTGGCAGCTCGAACAGACCGCATCGGCCGCAGCCAACATGTACTACGTCGGAGCTATCAACCGGGTGGGGGTCGAACCGCTCGGCGACAACGACTTCTACGGCACCAGCTATTTCGCCAACCCCCGTGGTCAGTTCGTCGACGGTACCGCCTCGGACCAGAACGAGGAGCTCGTCATCCGTGACCTCGACC
>JABDJU010000221.1 GCA_013003325.1 Acidimicrobiales bacterium | reverse complement strand
GTTCTGCCCCGTGCACGCTCAGCGGCGGCGATGTGCTCACTACGCTGGGAGGCGGCGCACGACCCGGGGTCTCGCCCCTTGCCTATCCCATCGATCTGGTCGACGTGCGCC
This sequence comes from Acidimicrobiales bacterium, assembly GCA_013003325.1. GTDB lineage: Bacteria > Actinomycetota > Acidimicrobiia > Acidimicrobiales > SZUA-35 > JABDIY01. Next base: position 5,030 of record JABDJU010000221.1, on the reverse strand, counting down.
TCGACGACGATCGACGCTTCACCAGCGTCGCCCACGTGATTGCCCACAATGCCTTGTGGCGGGGCCAGTTCCTCGTGGCGATGAACGCGGCGTGGGTCGGCCGGCTCTATCTCGGACCGAGGTCACATCCCAACGATGGCCTCGTCGATGTGACCACGGGTTCACTGCCGTGGCAGCAGCGGTTGATGGCCCGCCGCCGGGCCGCAACCGGAAGCCATCTGCCGCACCCGCGGCTGCGGGCGACCAGGACGGCGGCCTTCGAGTACGGGTTTGACCGCCCCACTCCGGTGTGGATCGACGGGATGGCTCGAGGCCGCGCTCGTCGGCTGTCGTTGGAGGTCATCCCCGACGCCGGCGTGGTTGTCGTCTGAGTTCCACACCGGTTCCAGGACACCGGAATAACCGGCCGCGATCCGCGGCCCGACGACGACTCCGCAATACCCTTATCCCCCGTGGGAGCCTACGTCGCAGAGGAGTTCACTTCGGCCGAAGCCGATGTGCTTCGCCGATACTTCACCAACCTCGACGGGCCGGTCTTCGCCCTCGTCAATCTGCCCGAGGTCGTGAAGGGGGCGCTGTTTGCCCGATACTCACGCTCGAACAAGAGCCTGCGGAGGCTCTTCCTCGACGAGTTCGTCAACGAGCTCGACATCGAAGGTGATGCCACCATCGATGCCACCATCGGGCTGGAGCGGGCTGAGGCCCTCTACGAGCGAATTTTTGTGGAGTATGGCGACGACTCGGTGGCCCAGTTGGGCGGGGTACACCTCGCCTGTGAACAGGCATCGAACTTGCTCACCAAGGTGCTCGAGTGGGGTCGTCTGGCCTCCTATCTCGAGCAATCAACCCGCTACATTCCCTACGACTCGCGGTACGGCGGCCGCTACCGCTACTACCGAGATCCTGAGATCCTGGCCTCGACCTACGGAACGCGATACGTCGGCGATATGGATCGGTTGTTCGACACATACGCCCAGATGGCTCCGAGGGTGGAAGAGCACATCAAGCAGGTGGTTCCGAAGGCGCCGGGCGACAGCGACTTCATCTATCGGCAGGCGGTGAAGGCAAAAGCGCTCGATGCCGTGCGAGGCATTTTGCCTGCTGCCGCTCAGAGCAACGTGGGCATCTATGCCAGCGGACAAGCCTACGAGCAGATGCTGATGCGCATGCGAGCCAACCCGCTGCCCGAGGCCAACGCCTACGCCGACCTCATGCTCACCGAGCTTCGTAAGGTCATCCCGTCCTTCGTTCGGCGCGTCGATATCGCCGAGCGGGGTCAGCAGCACAGCGAATACCTGAGCGATGTGAACCTCCACATGTCGGAGGTCGCGTCGGAGCTGCTGCAGACCACCCCGGCCGATCAGGGCGCCCGGGTCGAGTTGGTCGACTTCGATCCCGAGGCCGAGGTCAAGCTGGTGGCCGCGATGCTGTATCCGTACTCTCGGCTGTCCGAGTCGGACCTGACCGAACAGGTCCACGCCATGAGCGTGGACGACCGGATGAGGGTGATCGGTGCCTATACCGGCAACCGCCAGAATCGTCGCCATCGCCCGGGCCGGGCGTTGGAACGCCCCGCCTATCGCTTCGATATTCTGGCCGACTACGGCGCGTTCCGTGATCTGCAGCGTCACCGGTTGTTGACCGTTGAATGGCAGCAGCTCAACCCCAGCCACGGCTACACCCGCCCAGAGTTGATCGACGAGATCGGTCTCACCGACGAATTCGATGCGGCGATGCATCGTTCGGCGGCGCTGTTCCAAGCGATCGAGCCCTTCGGCGCCTCGGCGTCGTACGCGGTAGCGCTGGCATATCGGGTGAGGTTCATGATGGATCTCAACGCCCGATCGGCCATGCACATGCTCGAACTACGGTCGACTCCGCAGGGCCATCCCGCCTATCGCAAGGTGGCCCAAGACATGCACACTGCGATCGCCGAAACGGCTGGTCACCGGGCGATCGCCGGGATGATGACGTTTGTGAACCACAGTTCTGAAGCTGACCTGGAGCGTCTCGAGGCCGAACGGCGAGCTGAAGCCAAGCGCGCCAGCCTTTAAGTCCAGGTACGGGGGCCTCCCACGGGGACAGCTCCGGACATCGGAGTGCGTGTAAACCCCGGAGTGCGATGGCCCCGGAGTACGTTGGATTGCGTCGTGCGTTGGATTGCATAGTGCTTTAGACAGTGTGTCCTAGGCCGATAGGCCCACATGCAGTCGAACATCACTCGCGCCCTTGCGGTGCCGGCACTAGCTGGCGCAGCACTGTTTCTATCCGCCTCACCGGCCTCGGCCCACGAGAGCTACACCGTGCGGTCCGGGGATACGCTCGGCCATATTGCGGCCCGATATGACGTCTCGGTCGCTCAGATCGTCGCCGAGAACAACATCACGAACCCCAACCGGATCCGCGTTGGCCAGGTGCTGTCCATTCCCCACTCCAGCACTTCCCAGGCGAGCAAGCCAGCGTCGACCTCGGCACCAGCCCAGGGCCCCAAGCCCGTCGATCCGGCCAACTTCAGCGGCGGCACCGGTAGCTACCAGGTCGTCGCCGGTGACTCGCTGAGTCGGATCGGAGCGCGACTGGGAGTTTCGTGGCAAGAGATCGCCCGCCTCAACAATCTGAGCAGTCCGTATCGGATCCGTGTCGGTCAGACGCTGAAGGTCCCCGGGGCGGCGTCCAATTATCCGAACCTACCCTCGCGCATCCTCGAGGATCCGGCCCGGCTTGCGATCCTGCCCAGTCTCGAAAGATGGAGCCAGACCTACGGTGTGCCAACCGACCTCCTCATGGCAGTCGCCTGGCAGGAGTCCGGTTGGCGCAACGATCAGATTTCCAGCTCCGGCGCATTTGGCATCGGCCAGATCATGCCCGCCACGGGGGAGTGGATCGCTGCGAGCCTGATCGGTGACACCTCACTGAGCCGGATCGAACCCGAGGACAACATTCGGATGAGCGCGGCGTACCTCGGATGGCTTCTCAAGGAGATGGATACAGAGGATGATGCGATCGCTGCCTACTACCAGGGCCAGGGCTCGGTTCGTGCCAACGGCTGGTACACAAGCACCCACTCCTATGTCGCCAATGTGACCTCCCATCGTGCGATGTTCGTGAGCAAATAGCGGCCGGAGACATTTTGTGACCCGAGCGACCTTCGACACGGTGGGAGTTGGCACAGGACTCTGTAGAGTCCGCCCGATCCCCGCGGTTGCGCTCGAACAGAGGGTTTTTCATGGCAGATGATCTTGTAGAAGAAGAACTCGACGAAGAAGAGGTCGAGCCTGATCTCGACGAAGAACTCGACGAGGATCTGGCCGATGATCTCGATGACGACCTTGCCGATGATCTCGGCGACGACTTCGTAGACGACGAGGACTCAGAGGACGACGACGACTCCGACGACGCCCCGGCGCCGAAAGCCCGAAAGGTTGCCGGCGACGAGGATGATGACGACGACGAGATCGATCCCGACGACATCGAAGCAGACCTGAGCGACATTCTTCAGGATCGCATGGCGACTGACGATGACGATGAAGACGACGAAGACGACGACGCACCCAAGGTCAGCGCCCAGCGGGACCGCGAGTTCGTGTGTCAGAGCTGCTTCCTCATGGTGAACCGGAGCCAGTTCGGTTCACAGAGCAACCCCCGCTGCCCGGTCGGCGACCCCGACTGCCCCTCGATTTCTCTTATCTTCTCCTGAGGGAGTACCACATCAGTTATGGCATCCAAGGAACAGGACGAGATCGACCTTCTCGATGTCATGCTGTATGCACCGATCGGGTTGGCCTACGAATACCGTAGCGTGCTACCCCAGTTGGTGAAGAAGGGCCGTTCGCAGGTGCAGCTCGGCATGTTTCTCGGCCGTATGGCCGCATCCCGCAGCGGGGCCGGTGCCGAACGGATGACCGCTGACGCCCTCACCACGCTCGCGACTGTGGCAGCGCGGGGAATCACCGAGTTTGGTCAGGCCGTGGGCCTGGCGCCACCCGATGATGACGCCCCCCTCATCGACGTGGTCGAGGTCAAAGAGGCCGAGCAGGACGAGCCTCCCAAGGCAGCTGCGAAGACCAAGAAAGCCAAGAAGTCGAAGAAGTCGAGCCCCAAGAACAAAAAGGCCAAGGCGACGCCTCGCAGCCCGCGGCTGCCTATCGCCGGTTATGACGACCTGACGGCCCGTGAGATTGTGGTGTTGCTCGAGGATCTAACCTCAGCGCAGCGTAAACGGGTGAGGGATCACGAGACCGCCACCCGCAGCCGCAAGACCATCCTGGCCAAGCTTGACCGGCTGGAGGGCTGAATGGCCTTCGAGTCGGCCCGGCTCGCCACCACCGACGACTTGGCCTCAATCGATGAGATTGGCCGTGCCGTGCTGGCCCCACTTCCCGAGGCGCGAGGCGGCCCGATCTTCACTGCCTTCGAACTGGGGTTCAGTTCTCCGGTCGAGCGGGCTTCTGTCGCCCTCGCATCTCCCGACGCTCAGGGATGCGCCGTTGGGGAGTTCGAGGGTGTGGTCTTCGGGTACGCAGTCTGGACCGTCGAGGCTCTTGAAACCGGCGATCACCTCGGCCGACTCCACGACTTTGCAGTGCACCCTGACGCCAGGGGAGTAGGGATCGGTGAAGCGATGATGAACCTCGTCGTCGCCGATCTCACCGAGCGCGGCTGCGTCGGCGTCGACGCCTGGGCCTTACCCGGCGATCGGGCCACCAAGAACTTCTTCGAGAGCTTCGGCCTCAAGGCCCGCCTCCTCACCGCCCACCGGAAGCTCTAATACCCTCAGGGGCCGCCACGCTCGCCTCTTCGGCAGTTCGGTGTGAGACCCGAGCCCGGTCGGAGGTAGCTACTCGTCGGACTCGGCGGCTTCATCGTCGGAAGCTGCGGCATCGTCGTCGGAAGCTGCGGCAGCTTCGTCGTCCGAAACAGAAGCCTCTGGGACGGAGGTGTCGGCCTCGGGAGCGGTCGGCTCGGGCGAGGTTGCGTCGGGGGTGTTTGGTTCCTCACCCTCTGCAGCGCTCGGATCCTGACCTCCAGCT
>JABDJU010000220.1 GCA_013003325.1 Acidimicrobiales bacterium | reverse complement strand
GTGGTAGTGGGTGAGAAAGACCGCCGAGAGGTCAGGGACCCATACATCGGCGGCGGCGAGACGCTGCACCGTCGACCTTCCGGTATCGAACTGCAACTGAAGGTCGCCACGACGAATCAGGACTCCGGGCCCGGCTCGATCGGGATCGGGAATCGGGCACCCGGTTCCGGTTATGACCAACTCGGTGTTCACGTGGTGTTTCCCTTCTTCAGCCTGGGGGTTTCGAGGGCTTCTCGTCAGCACGGCTGGGGTTCTCGGCCAGCAATCGCTCCAGCACGTCGATCACCGTGGGCGAGTCGTGTTTGAACCCAGCCAGGCGTTCATAGATCTCAGCCGCGCCGCGGTGAAACTCCTCCGGTAGGCGGGCGCCGCCCATGGTGGTGGCGATCTCCTCCATCTCACCGACAAAGCGCCAGGCCTTCGGATTGCGCTGCTGCGACCACGGTGAACAACAGGGCCATCGACCCTTTCGTCCAGCCTGCGTAGGCCATCTTCAGCGCCGACGCCGCTCCCACTGACTCGCCGACGATTCTCGCGTCGAAGAGGGAGCCCTCCCAGACCCGTTGCACCTGGCGAGTAGGGTCTCCGGGTCCACTCAGGTAGAGCCGCGTGGCGCCTGGCACAGTCGGCGGCAGACCGATGATCGACGCATCGACGAACTGATTGAACGACGATGCGATCTCGCGAGTTTGGGCTGGAGCGATGGCATTGGCGTCGACGAAGATGCCCTCGAAATCGGTGGCGGCGACCTCGGCTGCAACCTCAGACGCGGCCGCCGGTGGACAGACCGAGACGATCATGTCAGCCTCCTGCGCCAGCTCAGAAAGCGATGAGACGGCGCGCAAGCCGGCGACCTCGGCCCGTTCGACGGTTGCGGCTGATCTGCCCGGCGACATCCAGAATCGGCGGGGGGTGTTGCAGCACGCGGCGAGCACCGAGCCCATGGCACCGGGATGAAGGAAACCTACCGACGGCTCTGGTTCCATTCGGAGAGTCTCGCACACCCGGCCTTTGGACGATCAGGTCGAATCGGCAAGACTGCTTCATAACTTCCGGAGAGGATCCACACAGTGCTCGAACAGACCCCCGACGATCAGAAACCCGCCGTGCTGTTTCTGTGTGTCCACAATGCCGGCCGGTCTCAGATGGCGGCCGGGTGGCTGCGCCATCTCGCCGGTGATGCGGTTGATGTGTTCTCGGGCGGCACTGCTCCGGCTGACGAAACGAATCAGGCCGCAATCGATGCCATGGCAGAAATCGGAATCGACATCGCCAGCTATCGACCCCAGAAGTGGACCGACGACATCGTGCGCGCCGCCGACGTCATCGTGTCGATGGGGTGCGGCGACGCCTGCCCTGTCTACCCCGGGAAACGTTACGAAGACTGGGCGCTCTCCGACCCTGCCGGTCAGTCGATCGAGTTCGTGCGCGGAGTCCGCGACGACATCGGTTCCCGGGTCGAGCAGCTGATCGCGAGCCTCGGAGTGACTTCCTACTGACCCGTAGATGCGTCGAAGGTGTTGCTCTCCAACACTCCCGACGCGTGTGGCTAGCCGGCGAGGGCGCCGAGGATCTTCTCGAACCGATTGCGCAGCTCGGGGTCGACGAGTTCGCCCGCTTCGGTGTCGAAGTTGTCGTAGAAGCTCGGGAGGCCGAGGTTACCGACGAGTTCGGCTCCGAAGAAGGGCGCCGACATCGTTGCCCCTCCGAGCACGCCGGCGCCGCCGCGGGGTCCGGGGGTGGCGGCGAACATTGCGACCTTCTTGCCCTGGTAAACCGCCATGTCGATGCGGGAGGTCCAGTCGAACACATTCTTCCAGGCGGCGGTGTAGGAGCCGTTGTACTCGGCGAACGACACGAGCACGGCGTCGGCGGCACCGATGGCATCGAACAGGCGTTGGGCCTCGGCGGGGACACCGATTTCCGCGTTGCGCTCTGGGCTGTAGATGGGCATCTCGAATTCGTTGAGGTCGAGGATCTCCACCTCCGCGCCGGCGACGAGGCCGTCTTCGAGTAGGCGAGCGGCGTGGCCGAGCAGCTGCCGGTTGATGCTGGTCTGGCTGTTGGTGGCGGGGATGGCGAGGATCTTCATGTGTCGGTTTCTTTCTATGTCGGGAGGGGGGTTTGGCGATGTGATTCAGACGGTGCCGGTGGCTGGGATCGATCCCATTCGACCGGCGTTGAAATCGGCGAAGGCTTCTTCGACTTCTTCCGCGGTGTTCATCACGAACGGCCCGTAGCGGGCGATTGGTTCGTTGATGGGTTCGCCGGTTAGCACGATCGCGTCGAGCGGACCCGACGCGTCGGCCGACACCGAGATGAGCACGTCTCCGGCGGAACGTTCGAACACAGCCAGCTGCTGGGGCTCGACCGCAGTTCCCGAATCGCCCACGGCGGCGGTTCCGGTGAACGCGTAGATAGCGGCGGTGTGGCCGTCGGCAACCGGGATCCGCAGCTCGGTACCGGGTTGGATTGTGACGCGGGCGTAGCCGATCGGGGTATGACTGCTTGCGGGCCCGGTGACGCCGAACATCGACCCGGCCACGACTTCAGCGGTCCAGCCTTCGCCGTGTGCGGTGGCCAGTTGGTCATTGGTGATCCCCTGGTATTTTGGTGCGGTTCGCCGCAGCGAGCTCGGCAGGTTGACCCAGAGCTGCAGGCCATGGCCCACTCCCCCTTCGGTCTGGACGCGCTCGCTGGGCATCTCGGAATGCACGATTCCGTCGCCGGCGGTCATCCACTGCACATCGCCGGGCCCGATGATCCCGTGGTTGCCAGCCGAATCACGGTGCTCGACCTCGCCGCTGATCACGTAGGTGACGGTTTCGAAGCCTCGATGGGGATGAGGGGGTGCCCCGATCGCTTCGCCCGGTTCGTATTCCACCGGAGCCATCTCGTCCAGCAGCAGGAACGGGTCGAGCCAATTGAGCGCCGGGGTGGGAAACGGGCGGTAGACCAAGAAGCCGCCACCTTCGAGGGTGCTGGTCGCGGCGACGATTCCGGCGACCGGGCGGTTGACGGTGGGTGTCGATTCGGTGCTCATGTCTGACTCCAGAAGATCACTTGACTCTTCAAGTACTTGGATCAGCATATCCTGGCTTAGTTGACGCGTCAACCTGTAGAGTGGAACTGTGACCGATCGAACAGACGCCGCCGAACCCGAGTGGTTGAACGCCAGCGAAGCCCAAGCGTGGCGCGGTCTGCTCACGATCATGCAGCGGGCCTTTCCCGAAATCGAACGCGACCTGCGATGCCACGACATGTTGGCCGTGCACTACCACATCTTCGTGACGCTCTCCGAGGCGCCAGACCGCACGATGCGGCTCAGCGACCTCGCCGATTCGGCCAACCTGTCGCAGAGCCGGCTCACCCACCGGCTCCGCACATTGGTGGAACGGGGCGAGATCGAGATCAAGCAGGATCCCGACGACGGACGGGCCAAACAGGCCACGCTCACCGATGCTGGCTACGTCCGCCTCGAGGCGGTCGCTCCACATCATGTAGCGACGGTCCGACGTCTGATCTTCGACCACCTCTCCCCCGGGCAAACCGTCGCCCTGGCCGACGCCCTCGCCCCGGTCGCCAACTCCCTTTGTGATCATCCCGAGTACCTGAATCCCACATGAGCCGGCGACCGATCGACGCGATCTGAATTCGGCATCGGTGCACCACAGAGCCGACTACCGTTGCCTCATGACCTCCGGAACGGTCCTCTCCATCACCACCGCACCCGACTACGGCGCCGAGCTGGTCACACACGAGTCGGTCGAACTGGTGGCCGGCGTTGGCATACCTTCGGACCGCCATGCCGGCGAGCGCCGTTCGGTCACCATCGTCTGCACCGGCGAGCTTGCCAAGGCCGCGGCTGAGCACGGCGTCGATTCGATCGACGGGGTCAGAACCCGGCGCAACATCGTGGTCGATCTTCCCGAGCTGCCGCGCCAGCACGGTACCCGTCTAACGCTGGGCGACGCCGAGCTGGAGGTTTGGCGCGACTGTGCCCCGTGCGAACTGATGAACGAGTTCTTCGGGGACGGCGCTCGGGCGGCTCTGAAGAATCGTGCCGGCATCAGCGCCACCGTGATCAAGAGCGGCACCGTCTCGGTCGGCGACACCGTTTCGGTCTGAGCGACCCTGATCGCCTCGGCCGGCCCGGAACAGCAACCACAGCCCGAACCACCCTTCGGCGACAACCGACGGTACCGCGACCATCGCCAACAACACGTTCGCAACGCTGTCGTAATTCGCTAGCAAGGAGTGCGCCGCGGTGTCGACGGCGTAGGCGGTGCCGGCGACGATCATCAGCAACCCGAGCAGTCGTGGGGCTGCGGCGGATCGAACGACCAAGTAGCCGAGCACGATGAGGTGTAAACCGAACGCAGCCAGGCCGATGAGCCAGGCCGAGTTGAAGAGTTCTAGGCCGACGAGCGCATGGGCGTTGCGTTCCGCCGGGCCAATGGCTTCGACCATCGCCGGAGAATCGTAGAAGGCCAGCGCTTGGAAGAAGAAGATGGCCGCCACACCGAGGAACACGGTGTAGACCAACCGTGACCAGGCTGCGACCAGGGACAGGTCGCGCTGCTCAGTGCGGAACACGATGTACAGCGCCCACGCCACGACAATGTCGATGAGGAAGATCGCCAGGAAACTGGCGAGGCCGACCCGAAAGAGACCGTTTGACTCGGCGATGTTGGCTGCGGTCGCAGTGGCATCGTCGGCTACCACCAGACCCTCGCGCACGAAGAAGTTGGCGAAGATGGCGAGACCGAAAAGGAGCACATAGCCGACGCCGGCGATCAGTGCGGCCTTCCGCCTGTCGGTGGTGAGGCTCGGTGCGATCGCTCCGGAGAAGGCGGTTGTGAGGTCTGGAGAAGTTGCGGTTGCAGTGTTCATGAGTTGAGTCCTTCCTTGTGGCGTGCTGCGCCCTTGACGTTGATGACGGTCTTGCCGCTGGCTTGGCCCGATTCGAGCTGCCGCATGGCCTCGGGAGCCTGTTCGAGTGGGAAGCGACCGCCGATGGCCGGGACCACGTCTCCCGACTCCAGCAGGACAGCGAGGCGCTCGATCAGTTCGTGATGCTCGCGGCTGATGAACATCGTGAGTCGCTGCGACACGAACGGGGACAGCGCAACCGCTCGGAGCTGGCGGCTGATGCCGCCCGTGACACGATTGCCGTTCTCACCGCCGACGATCACGAGCGTGCCCTTCTCGGTTAGAAGGCGGCGCAGTTTGCGGATCGGGTTGCGGCCACCGATGTCGAGGATCAGGTCATACCGTTGGTCGATCTCGGCGAGATCGGTTGTGCTGTGGTCGAAGACGTCTTCGGCTCCCAGCGAGCGGACGAGGTCGAGGTTCCTGGTTCCGGCCACGCCGTCGACAATGCCGCCAAGCGCGCTGGCGATCTGCACGGCGTAGCTGCCGACGCCACCGGAGGCGCCGATCACCAGCACCCGTTGGCCGGACTCCAGCCGGCCAACGTCGGTGACGGCTTGCAGGGCCGTGATGCCCGACACGCTGGCTGCTGCAGCACCCTCAAAGCCGAGGCTGCTCGGCTTGTGAGCGAGCTTGCGTTCATCAGCGGCCGCGAACTCTGCGAACGAACCCTTGGCGAATCCGAAGACGTGGTCGCCAACCTCGAACCGGGTCACTTCGGATCCGACGGCGACAACCGTTCCGGCTACGTCGAGACCGAGCACCGGGTTCTTCGGCTTGGTGAGCCCGAAGCCGGCGAGGCGGATCAGCCAGGGCTGGCCGGTCATCAGATGTTCGGTCCCCCGGTCCAATGCCGCCGAGTGAACCTCGAGCAGCACCTCGTTGGGCTCGATCGTCGGCCGCTCAACCAGGCCGACCGACAGCACCGAGCTGTCGCCATACCGGCTCTGAACCACCGCTCGCATGTGGTTGCCGTTGTGGTCGGTCTCCCGGGTAGTGGCTTCTGCTGCGTTCTCTGCGATCAGATTCATGTCTCATCCCTCTTGTCGTTCGTACTTAGTACGGACTAGTCTATTCGTACAAAGTACGATGTCAAGTGGTAATGTGAAAGAAGCGACCGATGTCACCGAGAGGAGCGGAGCGATGCCAACCAAGACCGACGGCCGGCTGACGGCCGAGCGGGTGATCGAAGGGGCCGTGGCCCTCGCCGACGAGATCGGAATCGACGCCCTCACAATCCGCAAACTGGCCGACGCCATCGACGTCAAGCCGATGACGATCTACTACCACGTGCCCAACAAGGAAGCGATCATCGACGGAATGGTCGACTACGTGTTCGCCCAGATCGAGCTGCCCCCCGAGGATCTCGACTGGCGTTCTGCGATTCTGGTGCGAGCAAGGTCGATGCGTGAGGTTCTGGCCCGACACCCGTGGGCGTCGCCGCTGATGGAGAGCCGTACCAACCCTGGCATGGCCACTCTCGGCCATCACGATGCGGTGCTCGGCTGCTTCCGGCGAGCCGGCTTCTCTTTGGAACTCACCGGACATGCCTACGCAGTGATCGACGCATTCCTCTACGGGTTCGCACTGCAGGAAGCATCGCTGCCGGCGACCGGTGGTGAAGACATGGCCGAACTCGCTGGGACGATGGCCGAGCAGATGCCCACCGACATGCTCCCTCATCTGGCCGAGTTCACCGTCGACCACGTACTGCAGCCCGGCTGGGACTTCGGCAACGAGTTCGAGTTCGGCATCAACCTCATCCTCGACGGACTCGAGGCCGCAGTCGGCTAGTCCCCGACGAACTGGCGTCCAATGCGCTCGTCAGACGAGCGTTTCTGCCGTCGGTTCGCGCGCCGTCGCCGAATCCTGGATAGTCAGGGCCTTTGGCCCTCGGCATCAGGAGCTGGGCATCGTTAGTTTCGATGTGTCGGACGAGCGATGTGAGGCACACCATGAAACCACTGAAGACCTACGCCGTGCTGCCCTCCCTGCCCGAGGCGCTCGAGCCGTTGCGTCGGGTGGCCACCGACCTTCACTGGGCCTGGGCCCACGACGCCATCGCTCTTTTGCGCCGTCTCGACGACGAGCTGTGGGAGCAGTCGGGCCACAACCCGGTGGCCATGTTGGGAATCGTCTCCCAAGATCGCCTGAACGAAGCGGCGGCCGATCCGGCATTCCTGGCCCACCTCGATCGGGTCGCAACGTCGTTTGACCGATACCGCCAACGCGAGAACACCTGGTTCCAGCGGACCCACGGCGACGACAACGGGCTCCTGGTGGCGTACTGCTCGGCAGAGTTCGGCCTCACCGAGTGCCTGTCGATCTTCGCCGGCGGCCTCGGCATTCTGGCCGGCGACCATCTGAAGTCGGCCAGTGATCTCGGCATCCCCCTAGTCGGAGTTGGCCTGCTCTACCAGGAGGGCTACTTCCGGCAACGGCTCAACCAGGCCGGCTGGCAACAGGAGCACTACATCCAGAACGACGTCCACAACCTGCCCGTCCAACAGGAACGGAACGGCGACGGTGAACCGGTGAGCATCGAGGTCCCGTTTCCGGACCGTTCAGTGAAGGCGTACGTGTGGCGAGCCGACGTGGGCCGTATCACGCTGTACCTGCTCGACACCAACCACCCCGACAACGATGAGGTCGATCGAGCCATCACCCGCCAGCTCTATGGCGGTGACGGCGAGAACCGGCTGCGGCAGGAGATCGTGTTGGGCATCGGAGGGGTGCGGGCCCTCGACGCGGTGGGGGTCGAACCGACCGTGTTCCACATGAACGAAGGACATTCGGCCTTTCTGGTGTTGGAGTACATCCGCAAGCTGATGGAGTCCGAAGGCATGGACTTCGCCGCCGCTCGAGAGGCGGCGGCGGGAATCGTGTTCACCACCCACACGCCGGTGCCGGCCGGCCACGACTACTTCTCCCCCGAACTGATCCAGCGCTACCTCGGCCACTACGCGACCGCCGTCGGCATCGGGATCGACGACCTTCTGGCCATGGGCCGCAAGCACCCGTCCGACGATGCCGAGCAGTTCTGCAACACGGTGGTCGGCCTGCGCTCCGCCGCAACCTCCAACGGAGTGAGCAGGCTGCACGGAGCGGTCAGCCGGCAGATGTGGCAGGAGCTCTGGCCCGAGCTGCCGGTAGATGAGGTTCCGATCGGATCGGTGACCAACGGCGTGCACTTCGAGTCGTGGATCTCGGTGGAACTGAAAGAGCTGTACGACCGATACCTGGGGCCGCAATGGACCGACGAGCCGGCCGAAACCACCGTGTGGTCACGGGCCGCCTCGATCCCACCGGCCGAGCTGTGGCGCACCCATCAGCTGCGACGCAACCGGCTGGTGAGCTTCACCCGAAGGAAGTTGGCCGAGTCGTTGGCCAGTCGGGGCGCCCCGCAGAGCGAGATCGACATCGCCGATGTCGTGCTCGATCCCAACGCGCTCACCATCGGCTTCTCCCGCCGCTTCGCCACCTACAAGCGGGCCACGCTGCTGCTCCGGGATCCAGATCGGCTGGCGTCGATTCTGAACAATTCCGAGCGCCCGGTGCAGATCATCTACGCCGGCAAGGCTCACCCCCAGGACGATGAGGGCAAGGAGTTGATCCGGTCGATCATCGAGCTCGCCAGGCGGCGGCCCGACCTTCGTCGCCGATTGGTGTTCATCGCCGACTACGACATGGCTGTCACCCGTTCGATGGTGCAGGGGTCCGATGTATGGCTGAACACCCCGGTGCGTCCGTTGGAGGCCAGCGGAACCAGCGGCATGAAAGCTGCCGCCAACGGGGTGTTGAACCTGAGCACCCTCGACGGTTGGTGGGACGAGGCGTACGAACCCGACGTCGGCTGGGCCATCGGACGCCGGGAAACCTACACCGACGACAAGGCGAGGGACGACTTCGAAGCCCATGCGCTGTACGACCTGTTGGAGCGCGAGGTGGTGCCGCTGTTCTACGACCGAGGCGTCGACGGTCTACCCCGCCGCTGGATCGAACGGATGCAAGCCAGTAGCGAGAAGCTCAACAGCCAATACAACACCCACCGCATGGTCCGCGAGTACACCGAGCGTTACTACCTCCCCGTCTCCGATCGGCGGGCTCGGTTGCTGGCCGACGACTGCAAGCGAGCCCGGGCGTTGGCCGAGTGGCGGCAACGGGTCACTGCGGCGTGGCCCCACCTCCGGGTGGTGGAGGTGCTCGCCGATGGGCACAACGGCACGCTACTTGTCGACGAGGAGGTGGAGGTTCAGGCCCGGGTCCACCTGGGCGACCTCACGCCTGCCGATGTGACAGTTGAGCTCTACGGGGGCGTGGTGACCGCCGACGGTGAAATCGCTGACGGAGTACCGCTCGCCATGGAGCTCGCCGACACCGACCCGGTCGGCCGTGGCGAGTGGATGTTCAGAACCGCAGCCGCGTTCCAGCGAACCGGCCAGTCGGGCTTCACCATTCGGGTGCTCCCCTCCCACCCCGACCTGGCATCGCCGATGATCCCTGGCCTCATCGCTTGGGCGTAACGACACAAGCGTCGAAAGTGTTGGAGAGCAACACTTTGTACGCGTGTCGAGGCCACCGTCTGACGTGGAGGCCTAGCCGAGCACGCTCATCGCCACCCGGGTTGACGCTCGAACCTGATCGGGGGCGGCCTTGGCTCGAATCGATGCGACGACGCCGATGAGCGCCATCGTCAAAAAGGCGGCCATGTCGTCGAGGTCGACATCGGGGTCGAGTTGGCCCAACTGCTGGCCGTTGCCAAGTGCATGGTGGAACGCCTTGGTGAGCCGTTCGAGGTAGGCGGCCACGTACCGTTCCGCGCCCGGGTCGAGGGCGGCTCGCTCGACGGCCGTGTTGCACATGAGGCAACCGCGACCTCGCACCCAGCCATCGCTGGCATCGGCATAACTGGCGAAGGCCTGCCGAATCGTGTCGAGATCGGCGTCGGGCGCTTCGATCGGCGCCAAGACGTTTGAAAGGTGTTCCTGGTTGTAACGCTCCAGCGCCGCCTCGAAGAGTTCCTGCTTAGAACCGAACTCTGCATACATGCTCTTGCGGTTCACACCGAGCTCGTCGACGAGTTCGGCCGTGCTGGTGGCGCTATAGCCCTGACGACGGAACAGCTCGATCGCCTTGTCCAACAACTCGATTCGTTCGTACTGCTTCGGTCGGCTCACAAAAACTCCAAGAATTCGCTTGACGCCAAGGTAACTGAACAATTACTTTGAGGCAAGTAATCATTCAGTTACTTAATCAGCGAACCCCGGAGGAAACGAAATGAATAGCAACCACGTCACCGTCGTCTACAAGTGGACCGCCCAGTCTTTAAATGTCTATGAGATCTCTTAGATCTACACCGACGTCACCAACGCAATGGAACAGAACGAGCCGGGTGCCGAAGCGGTCCACGTGTACGTCTCGGAGGCCGAGAACGCTCTGTACGTCCGCGACGAGTTCGCCGACGCTGGCGCTGTCGGCTTCCATCTCCAGACCACCGCAGCGGGTCACTTCCCCAGCCTCCTCGCCATCGCCACCCCCGGCCCCTTCTTCTTCATGGGCCCGGTACCCGACGAGATGAAGGCTGCCACCGAGCAGATGCAGCTCGGCGGTGAATTCAGCCTCCACTCCGCCGGATTCGACCGCAGTGGAGCCGCAACATGAGCTACGCACCGGAATACTCGAAGTTCATGCACCTGCCCGCCACGTATTCGAGCCGGGGCAGCCACTTCACCGCTTCGGGCGGATCGATGAGCGAAGGCACGATCGGCTAGCTCATTCGCCGACTCCAGCGGGCGCCTGACATCATTGTCCATCTCTAATTCGTTGGATTCAGCCCGAGTGTCGCCGTGATCACAGAAGCCCACCTTCAGGACTACCGGTCTCAGGGCTTCTGTGTGCTCGAGTCCGAACTGTCGCGGGATGAGCTGCAGGTGTTGGAGAACACCTGCGATGCGTTGCTCGCCGAGGATGTCGATGACGGCGGCGGCAGGGTCCACGACATCGGTCGTGGACAGGATCGTCGGTTTCTCCGACTGCGCCACGAGAGCTATCCCGAGTTGGCCGGGTTCGTTCTCGGGGAACGGATTGGGGCACTTGCCAAGGCGCTGCTCGGTGCTGAGCCGTACCTGTTCGTCGAGCAGTTCGTGGTGAAAGGACCCAAGACCGGGGCGAATTTCGCGTGGCACCAAGACAGCGGCTACGTCGGCTTCGAACACCTCCCCTACCTGTCGCTGTGGATCTCGATCGATGCTGCGACCGAGGCCAACGGGTGCGTGCCCGTGCTGCCTCGATCGCTCGACGGCAGCGCCCGGGTGGTTCCCCACCGGTTCGACCCCGTCAACAAGGAACGGGTCGGCTACGACGGCGACGATCCTGGGATTGCGGTGGAGTGCCCGCCGGGATCGATCGTCGCCTTTTCAAGCCTCACGATGCACCGCTCGGGGCCAAACACCACCGACCGCGCTCGACGGGCCTACCTGTGCCAGTACTCGGTTGAGCCGATCCTGGATCCAGACACCAGCGAACCCAAGCACTTTGCCAAGCGACTGGCATGATCATCGGGATCACACTGACTTGCCGCCGCGTGGATTGCGGCTCAGGATTGAATCATGCCTTCACTCGAAACTGTCCGATCGTTCCTCGCAGAGGAGACCGGCCTTGCAGTCGTCAGCACCGTTAGGGCTGACGGCTCGGTTCTGTCCAGCGTCGTGAACTGCGGTGTGATCGATCATCCGGTATCAGGCGAGCCCCGGGTCGCACTAGTTTCGATGGGTAGTGCGGCTCGGCTGGGCCACATTCGCAGAGGATCTCCGGTCACCGCCACCGCCCGACGGGGCTGGAAGTGGGTGTCGGTCACCGGACCGGCCGAACTGATCGGCCCGGCCGACAATGCGAACGACCTCGATTCGGACCGGATCCGGATCTTGTTGCGCGACATCTTCACCGCCGCCGGCGGCACCCACGACGATTGGGACGAGTACGACCGGGCCATGCGAGACGAGGGGCGCACCGCAGTACTGGTCGAACCGGGCCGAATCCTGGGCCGGGAGTGACGAGGTCGACACGTTGCGCAAGTGTTGGACAGCAACACTTCCGACGCGTGTCGCGGGCGCTAGCCAGCCAGTTTGAGAATGCGCCGGGCGCCGTTGGCGACCACACCGAAGATCACGATGCCAGCAACAAGATCGGGAAGGGCGGAGTCGAACCAAGCGACTCCACAGGCCGCGAGGATCACCAGCGCATTGACCTTGATGTCATTGGCAGTGAAGATCCAGCTGGCTTGGAAGTGTGCGTCGTCGCTGCGCACCCGTCGCAGGATGACCAGGGTGACGATGTTGCCGGCGAGTACGAGCAGCGACACCACGATCATCGATGTCACATCGGGCAGGTCTTCGTCGCCCACGAGTCGCCGGATCACCTCCACCATTCCCAGCAACGCCAACCCCAGCTGGAGGTAGCCGCTCACGCGGGCCAATCGGTTCTTGCGGGCCGCCGACGTTCCGACGGCGGCGAGGCTGAGGGCATACACGCTCGCGTCGGCGCCCATGTCGAGGGCGTCGGCCACCAACCCCATCGAACGGCTCACCAGGCCAACCGTGAGCTCACCCACAAAGAACGCAGCATTGATGGCGAGCGCGATGCGCAAAGCCGACCGCTCACGACCGGTGTCGGCCGGAATCTCCACGTCGCCGCCGTCACCGAGGTAGGTGGTCCCGAGATCAAGCGACCGCAAGGCGGAATCGACCGCCGCAGCGTCAGTGCGATGCCGTACCGCGACTTCGCGACTGTCGAGGTCGACGCGTACCAGATCAACGCCATCGAGCCCGGACAGACGCATCCGCACCAGCTGCTCCTCGGCCGTGCAATCCATCGCCTCAATCCGAAAACGGCTGACGATCACCATCACCGACACCGTAGCGAGCGCGCCCTTCGCCGGTGCCCTCTTGACCTTCCACTCGGCTAGAAGGTGTACAAATAGCCGTTGAGTCCCTACAGGAGAACCCATGAACGCAAATCCGCACGTCTACTCGGTCCCCGATATCAGCTGTGATCACTGCAAGCGGGCCATCGAGAGCGAGGTCGGCCCCCTCGATGGGGTCGAGGCGGTCACCGTCGATGTCGACAGCAAACTTGTGACCGTCAGCGGGGGCGACGATGGGGCGATCGCCGCCGCAATCGCTCGGGCCGGCTACGCGATTGCCTGATGGCTAGGGGAGCCGCACACTGCTGGCGGTTTTTCCGATCACCCGCTTGAACGCTCGACTGAAGGCGGCTTCGGACTCGTAGCCCACCCTGGCTGCGACAGCGGCGACCGTGAGGTCGGTGCGTTGAAGCAGATCTAGCGCCACGTTCATGCGCCAGGTCGTGATGTAACGCATTACCGACTCGCCCACGAGATCGGTGAACCGGGCTGAGAACGCCGAGCGCGACATCCCGACGTGGGCGGCCAGTGAGGCAACCGACCAGTCGTCGGCCGGGGCGCGGTGAATCGCGGCGATGGCCGTTCCGATCTGGGGATCTTGGAGTGCACCGAGCCATCCGGTTTGGGCCGCCGGGTCGGTCTCGATCCAGGTGCGGATGGCATGGATCACCACGATGTCGCACAAGCGACTTATCACCGCCTCGGCGCCGGGGCGGGCATGATCCATCTCCTCTTCGAGGGCTCGCAAGGTCGACTGCAACACGTCGGAGCGGACCGACTTGGGTGGGGTGATGTGAATGATCCCGGGAAGGCACTGCAACAATTGCCGAGCGGCGGGGTGGTCGAGCCGGATCCCGCCGCAGACCAGATGGGTCTGGCGGCCACCCCCGCCGTGGCGGAGCAGGGCGTAGTTGTCGGTGATGTAGGTGTGGGGTAGCTCGGTGACGAGCGGTGTCGACGCAGTTTCCTGCCCCCAGCCGCGATGGCCGTTGCCGTGCGGCACGAGCACCAGTTCGCCGGCGACGACCCGACGCTCCTCGCCGTCGACCTCCAGGGTGCACTCCCCCTCGGTGACCGCGTGAAACCACACACACCCGGGCATAGCGGGCAGTTCCAGACCCCACGGCTCGGTGAGGAACGACGGGCAGTAGAACACGCCCTCCATCTGAATGTGCCGAAGGGCCTCGGCCAGGGCCGGAGGGCCATCGACAGGCTTGATCGCAGCTGGGCTGGTTTGGGTCGTTACCACGCTCTCATGGTGTCCGGACTAGTACGTGTTGTCCACTGCGGTGGACGATTGAGCATCAATCGTGGCCTATGAGGCATGGACAGTCCGGATCATCTTCGTGAGGATGGATGTATGAGTACGACAACCATCATCGCCAAACCCGCCCTCGAGCAAGCGACCGTTCTGCACCACCCCAGCCCCGCCGACGTGTACCGCCGGCTCGGCCGCCGGACGTTCGCAATGCTGTCGACCGTGTCACCGGCCGGCTGGCCCCACGCCGCCGGCGTGCTCTACGAGCTCGAAGGCGATTCGCTCTTCATCAACACGCTGAGCCACAGCCGCAAGGGTCGCAACATGGCAGCCAACCCCAAGGTCGGAGTCTCCATCCCGATCCGTCGGCTACCGGTCGGTCCTCCCAGCAGCGTGCAGTTCCAGGGCACCGCCGAGCTGCTGGCAACAGATCACCCCACGATCCAGGCTCTGGTCGCCGACGGCAAGCTCCGCTCGCTTACCAGGCACGGCGAGCTGCATCTGCCCGGTTCGGTGTTCGTCCGCATCACATTGCCACGGCGGTTGCTCACCTATGGGCTGGGCATGCCGCTGCGTTCGCTCATCAAAGACCCTCTCGCGGCTGCTGGCTCGGTTGATATGGGCGAGCTCACGGGAGCGCAGGCATGAGCGCCTGGCAGGTAGCTCTGGTCGCTGCGGGCGTTGCGCTCGCGGCCGTCAACGCCGGCGCGTTCTTTGCGTTCTCCAATTTCGTGATGCCCGCGCTCGGACGACTCGATCGACCGGAGGGCATACGGGCGATGCAGCAGATCAACCTGCTGGCTCCCAACCCGCTCTTTGTGGCGGCGATCATGGGTGCGGGCCCGATCGGAATACCGGTGGCGATCGCAAGCTGGGATCAGCTCGGGGAGACCGGCCACACGTCTCTGCTCGCCGCGATCGTGCTGTCGATCGGCTCCACGTTGGTCACCATCACCCTCAACGTTCCGCGCAACAACGCCCTGGACGCCGTTGAATCTGATTCCGCCGCAGGAGCAACGCTGTGGAACGACTATCTGGTCACCTGGACTCGGGCCAACACCGCCCGGAGCCTCGCCTCGATCGCCAGCGTTGTGCTGTACGCGCTGGCTTTTCGGTGAGCACTCAGTGTTGCCCGCCAGCGCCGCGTTCCACTATCGCCACCAGCGCAGGGATGAACGAATCGTCGACCGCCTCACCGGTGAAAAGGAACCGGAACCAGATCGGGCCGACCAGCGCTTCGATCACCGCTCGGGCATCGGTGCCAGCCGGGAGTTCTCCCCGCTCCACGGCTCGGGCCACCACCGGTTCGGCCAGCGTGACTCGCCGCGACATGAACGACTGCACGGTGCCCGCCAGCTCTTCGGAATGAGCCGCCGCTGCCACAATCGACATCGACCGTCGCGCTCCTCCGACCGAGGAAATGTTGGCCGCCACCGCACGGGCGAGAGCCGTGAGGTCTCCGCGGAGGGTGCCGGTGTCGGGGATCGGCACGTGTTCGGCGCTGTGCAAATCGAGTGCGTGAGCACGATCGTGACCGCGCCGCACAACACCGAGAGTGCGCGCATGGCCCACAACACCGCGA
>JABDJU010000346.1 GCA_013003325.1 Acidimicrobiales bacterium | reverse complement strand
CATCTTCGCCACCCGCTCGCTGAGCGTGTCCACGAAGCGATCAGCAATGGAACGCTGCACGTAGATCCGGTTGGGGCTGATGCACGCTTGTCCGGTGTTCAGAAACTTCACCAGCGACGCACCTTTGGCAGCATGGACCGGGTCGGCGTCGTCGAACACGATGAAGGGGGCGTGCCCGCCGAGCTCCATCGAGACCCGCTTCATCGTGGGGGCGGCTTGCTGGGCCAGCAGCTTGCCCACCTCGGTCGAGCCGGTGAAGGTGAGTTTACGCACCCGGGCGTCGGCGAGCCAGGCGGCCCCGACCGAGGCTGGATCGCTGGTGTTCACCAGGTTCACCACCCCGGCCGGCACGCCGGCGTCATGAAAGATCTCGAACATGGCCTGGGCGCAGAGGGGCGTCTGCTCGGCCGGCTTCAACACGATCGTGCAGCCAGCGGCCAGCGCCGGCCCGATCTTGCGGGTCAACATCGAGATCGGGTAGTTCCACGGGGTGATCGCAGCACACACACCGACCGGCTGGCGCATCACCACGAACCGCTGATCGGCCCGCGGTGCGGGGATCGTCTCGCCGTACACCCGCTTGGCTTCTTCTGCGTACCACAGCAGGAAGTCGGCTCCGTACTTGACCTCGTTCCGGGCCGCCCGCAACGGTTTCCCCTGCTCGGCGGTCATGGTCTGAGCGAGCTGCTCGGCTCGCTCGGTCATCAGCTCCCAACACCGGTACAGCACCGAAGAACGTTCGTAGGCAGTTGTTGAAGCCCAGCCGCCAAAGGCACCGTCGGCAGCCGCCACTGCCCGTTCGGCCTCCGCCGCACCGCCGTCGGCCACGGCTCCGATGACCTCACCGGTTGCGGGGTTGGTGACCGCAAAGGTCGAGTCAGAGTTGAGCCACTTGCCGTCGACGTAGTGCACGACGTGACGGTATCGCGCCAACGGGCCCTGTCACGAAAGATTTGGGTGTCGGCAGGAGCGGGGCGACGCGCCCCCGCCGACCATTTGTTTGTAGCACGCCAAATCCGGTTTTGGTGATTCGGACACCAAGAGCCAACCTGAGCAAATTCGCTCTAACGCCCGGTACGGGCGCTCCGGGTGTTACTGCACGCGGGCGCCGGCCAGCGGTGCGGTGGGTTCGCCGAGGAAGTGACCTTGCCCCCAGTCAACACCGAGCTTGCGCAGGGTGCGCAGCTGATTCCAGGTTTCGACGTTTTCGCCGACCACCCAAGCTCCCATCCGATGAGCCATGTCGACTACGGCACCGACGACCGCGGCGGAGGAGCCCTGGTCAACCGAGCGGGTGAGTCGTCCGTTGAGCTTGATGACGTCAGGCGCAAATTCGGCGATCACCGACAGGCTCGAAAAGCCGTCGCCCACGTCGTCGACTGCGATCCTGATGCCACGCTTGCGGACCTCCCGAAGCTGACGAGCGGCGGCGGTGAGGTTGTTGTAGCGGTTCCATTCGACGGCCTCGAACACGATCTGGTCGGGCGAGATTCCGAGCGCCTCGGCCTGATCGATACAGGCGTGAATCGCTTCGCTGTCGAACTGCCCGCCGGGGGCGCCCAGATTCAGGAAGAGCAGACCCTCGCCGAGCCACGCCGTGTCGACCGCTCGAAGGCTGAGGTTGCGCATCAGCTGGTCGTAGGCGCCGAGCCGTCCGCTCCGGGTGGCGTGCCTGATCAGCTCTTCGGCGTCGATCACCCCGCTCGGGCCGATGCCCCGCACGAGCGCCTCGAAGCCCACCGCGGTGCGCTTTTTGAGCGAGACAACCGGCTGGAATCGAACCTCGTAACGATCGGGGTCAGCGTCGGCGTCGGCGGTGAGCCCGAGTCGGGCGGCGTGGCGCGACAACGTGGTACCGAGGAGGGCGTACCGGTGCCACGCCGACTCGGAAACGTCGGTGGGGGCGAACGCCAAACGGATGTCTCGCATCCTGTCGGGAAACGCCCGGATCATGGCGGTGGCAAAGTCGTCGGCGTCGTAGACCGTGATTCGAGCCGGCGACGTGGAGACATCGACGACATCGGCATATGACGCTGCGAATTCCTCGGCCTCGGCTTGCAGCGCAGCGTCGGTCGAACCGATCAGCACCGCCATCTCGGTGCCGAGCCGCAACGCGGAGCTGAGTGATGTCGATGCAAGGGCCATACCCATCACCGTAGTCAATAGCCGCAACCGAGCGGATCAGAAACTCCGTTCTGGGGGCATCAACTCACAGCGATTCTCTCAAGATGAACGCGCCGCGTGTCGTTGCTCTCACTGTCCACGTCAGGCACGTCTGATCTGGGCAAATCGGTCCTTCCTCAGCCAGGACAGCCGCCAAATCGAATCCCACTCCATGCCGCTTCTCTCCCTTCCAACAAACCGGGGCACGAACATGTCCTTGGCGGTCGGCGCGCTTCTGCCTGTCGTGTGTTTGGCGGCATCGTGGAGTGTTGCCGAAACTCGGATGGATCCGCTGGGCGACCGCACGCTCATTTTTGGTGTGTTCGTGGTACTGCTGCTGTTCCTCGAGGTCCGGCCGATCGCCAGCGAGCTGTCGCCCCGCATGGTCACCTTCTCGTGGACCTTCGGCTTCACCCTTCTTCTCATCGCGCCTGTTCACCTGGCGCTGCTGGCGGTCGCAGCGGCGTCGTTGGTGGGCTGGGTCACTTCCCGGGCGACCCATGGACGGTCCGAAATGGCCACCGGCTTCGCCGGGAGCAGGTCGGTCGTGTCGTTGTACGTTGCTGCGATGTTCGGCGAATGGGTTGCGGATCTGGACGCCGTCGCCGCCGGTGCCGACCCAGAGCTGCGGTGGCTCGCCGCAGTCTTGGTCGCCCAGACCGCCGGCCTGGTGACCGGCGCGCTGATCGATGGCACGGTCACCGGCGTCCACGAGGGTCGCCCCATCGGCACGTCGGTGTTGACCAGCGGTCTGAACCTGCTTCGAACCGATGGCCTGCTCCTGGGCTTGGCTCCGGTCTTTGCCGTGGTCGGAACCAATTCGATCATCCTCCTGCCCGTGCTCCTCGGCATCGTCTGGGTCATCCTGCACAGCGCCACCTCGGCGCTGGCCAGCCAGCTCGACGCGACAATCGATGGGCTCACCCGGATCCCGAACCGTCGCAGCTTCGAAGAATTGGCTACCTCGCTTCTCGAACGGGTCGGCGCTCAGGGCACTCAGGCAGCGGTGATCCATGTCGACCTCGACGGATTCAAGAGCATCAACGACCGTCTCGGGCATCAATACGGCGACGGAGTGCTGCGCGAGATCGCCCGTCGCCTCGACGAGTCGAAGCGGTCGCTCGACGTGGTCGCCCGTCTCGGCGGGGATGAATTCGGAATCGTGCTGGGCGATGTGGCCGGGCGGGCCGAGGCGATCTCGGCTGCGGAGCGAATACTGGCATTGATCGAGGAGCCGCTTGCCGTCGATGGTGTGCCCCTCAGCGTGAGCGCCAGCCTCGGGGTCGCCTTGTTCCCGGTACATGGGGACAACCTCGCGTCGGTCATCCACCACGCCGATCTGGCGATGTATCGGTCGAAGACCGACCTGGTCGGTGTCTCGATCTATTCGGAGGGTTCATCGGTCGCTCCCGGCCGGCTTTCGTTGGTCAGCGAGCTCGGTCGAGCGCTGGAAAACCACGAACTCCACCTCGTGTACCAACCCAAGGTCGACATGAGCACCGGCCGGATCCGGATGGTGGAAGCGCTGCTGCGGTGGGACCATCCCGAGCACGGCCAAGTGGACCCCGGCTGGTTCATGCCGATGGCCGAGCAAACCGACCTGATGCGTGATCTGACCGACTACGTGCTCACGATGGCCCTGCGCCAGTGCGCCGGCTGGCATCGGAAAGGGATTCACGTCGGCGTGGCCGTCAACGCATCGGCCCGCAATCTGCACGACTTCAGGTTCCCTAACCGGATCCGGAGTTTCATCCAAGATGTCGGGCTCGACCCCAAGTGGCTCGAGTTGGAGATCACTGAGAACACGATCATGGAAGATCCTCGTCGATCCGCCGCGGTTCTGGCCGAGCTGCGATCGGCCGGGGTGTCCGCCTCGATCGATGATTTCGGTACCGGCTATTCCTCGCTGGCCAGCCTCCGCAGCCTCACCATCGACCGGATCAAGATCGACCGGTCGTTCGTGATGGGTCTGGCCGACAACGACGCCGACCTCACCATCGTTCGATCGGTGGTGGAACTAGGCCGCAACCTCGGGCTCGGCACCGTGGCCGAGGGGGTCGAGACCGACGAGATCCTGCGCATCGTGAAGGACCTCGGAGTCGATGAGTTTCAGGGCTACCTGGCGAGCCGACCCCTCCCGCCCGAAGAACTCGAGCCGGTGCTGATCCACGGGTTCTTCGACATGAGCTGTCTGGATGACCCGGTTGCGGACGCCGATCCGGTCGCGTCGATTCCTCGGCCTTCATCGGCCGTGGTGCCGATCTCGACCGCGCTCACCAAGCCCTGACAGTCGGTGGTCCGACGCCCAGCAAGTAACGTCTCGATATGGCCGATGACGTCACGTTCTATGATCGGATCGAGGGCTACGCCGGGCGCTTGAGCTACGCCGTCGGCGACATCGTCGGGCTGCATGTTTCAACCGCCGCCGAGCGGTTCGATGTCAGAATCGAACGCTGGGGAGCCGACCGGATCGAGGTCTGGGGGGCCGAAGGTCTGAGCGGCTCCTACGTGCCGGCCCCCGCCGATGCCGACTCCGAGGGCTGCCGATGGCCGATTTCGGTCGAATTCCCTGTCGACCCCGCCTGGCGCTCTGGCTTCTACCTCATCACCCTCACCGCCGTCGGTGTCGATTCGGATCGTTCGGTCGCCCATGCCGGGTTTGTGGTGCGGCCTTCAGCACCGTCGGCCCGGGCCCTGCTCGTACTCGCCACGAACACCTGGAACGCGTACAACAACTGGGGCGGCAAGAGCCTGTACACCGGCGGTCATCAGGTGTCGTTCCGGAGGCCCTTCGGACGGGGAATGTTGTGCCGGCCCGAGGTCGAACGGGACGACCGCAAAGCACGTCCTTCCCGGTGGGGGGAGGAGCCCGACGTCGACGGCCTCCGATTCCAGCAGTATCGGCAGGCGATGGGGTTCCCGCCCGCCATCGGTTCCACCGGTTGGTTTACCTTCGAACGGCGGTTCGTGGAGTGGGCCGAGACCGAGGGCTATGTGATGGACTACGCCATCTCGTCCGATCTCGAGCAGGACCCGTCGATCCTCGACGGCTACGACTTGACCCTGAGCGTGGGCCACGACGAGTATTGGTCCGCCGGTCAGCGAAGAGCGGTCGAGCGGTTCGTCGCCGCTGGCGGCAATCTCGCCAGCTTCAGCGGCAACACGATGTTCTGGCAGGTTCGTCTGGAGGGCGACCAAGCCGACCCGGCCGGTTCCATGGTGTGTTACAAGTACACAGCCCATGTGGCCGACCCGGTGCGAACGGTCACCCCTGAGCTCACCAGCGGGATGTGGTGTGACCCCGTAGTGGGCAATCCGGAGTGGCGGCTCCTGGGGGGCGGTTCAGCGTTCGGTCTCTATTACCGGTTCGGTTCGGCCGTCATGCGGGGCAGTGGGGGCTTCACCGTCTATCGGGATGATCACTGGCTCTTCGAGGGCACCGGTCTTCGCTATGGCGACGTTCTGGGCGCCAAGCACGGTGTGGTCGGGTACGAGACCTTGGGTGTTCCGCTCCAACTCGATGACTTTCAGCTGCCGGTGGTCGCCGACGGCGCCGATGTGCCGCGATATGTCGAGGTGTTGGGCTACGTGCCGTCATCCATTTG
>JABDJU010000323.1 GCA_013003325.1 Acidimicrobiales bacterium | reverse complement strand
TTTGGCTGGGTGAACGAAGCTTTCGTCGGATTCCACGGCCTCAGCCGCGAGCTGACCTCCGACGTTGTGGCATCCGACCCGATCGCAGCAGGTGAAAAAGTTGCCCAGGCGTATGTCTCGAGCGAGCCTCGCAGCCGGGTCTCCTTGGTCAGCGACGACGGCGCCACGGTGATCTACGACGTGCTCGATATCGGCGACGATGCCGTGAAGGGTTACCGACTCACCGTCGTCACCGAGCCGGTGTCGGGCGGCACCGCCGTATCGTCATTCACTGAGCAGACGATCTGTTCGAGGGGACTCGCCCCCGACCTCCGCTGCGTGTAGCTCGGCACGTTCGAAACGTCGTCGGGCGAGCACATCCTGCCGTTTTGTCGTCGGGCGGCTACGTCCCACGTGTTCGCCCGACGATTTTTCTGCGGAACGTGTTCGTACGACGCAGTTTGGGTGGAGTGAGCGCTATTCCCACTCGATCGTGCCGGGTGGCTTGCTGGTGATGTCGTAGGCGACGCGGTTCACACCGTCGACCTCGTTGATGATTCGATTGCTCATCTTCTCCAGCAGCTCGTAGGGCAGGCGGGCCCAGTCGGCAGTCATGGCGTCGTCGGAGGTGACGGCTCGGATGATGACCGGCCGGGCGTAGGTTCGCTCGTCGCCCATCACCCCGACCGAACGGATGTCGGCCAGCACGGCGAAGTACTGCCAGATCTTGCGATCGAGGCCGGCGCCGATGATTTCTTCCCGAACGATCGCGTCGGCATGCTGCAGGATCTCAACCGACTCGGGAGTGATCTCGCCGATGATCCGCACTCCGAGACCGGGACCGGGGAACGGCTGGCGCCACACGATCTCGTCGGGCAAACCGAGCTCGCTGCCGACCGCTCGGACCTCGTCCTTGAACAGGTTGCGCAGCGGTTCGACCAGCTCGAACTCGAGATCCTCCGGTAGTCCACCAACGTTGTGGTGGCTCTTGATCTTGGCCGCAGTGCTGGTGCCGCTCTCGATCACGTCGGGGTACAGCGTGCCCTGCACGAGGTAGCGAGCGTCTTCGATCCCGCCCTGGGCCCGCTCGAACACCCGGATGAACTGCTCACCGATCACCTTGCGTTTGGCTTCGGGCTCGGTGACCCCTTCGAGGTGTTCGAAGAATCGGTCGGCGGCCCGCACATGAATCAGCTCGATCCCCTGCGACCGCTGGAACGTCTCGACCACCTGCTCGCTCTCGCCCCGCCGCATGAGGCCGGTGTCGACATAGACGCAGGTGAGACGATGACCAATCGCCTTGTGCACCAGGGCGGCGGCGACAGCACTGTCGACGCCTCCAGAAAGACCACAGATCGCACGGCCGCGTTCGCCCAGCTGGTTCTTGATGGCTGCCACCGACTCTTCGACCACCGACGCCATCGTCCAGGTGGGCTGGCACTCCGCCAGCTCGTACAGGAAGTGGCGCAGGACCTCCTGACCGTGCTCGCTGTGCACAACCTCAGGGTGATGCTGAACCCCGTAGATGCGCCGCTCCTTCGACTCGAGGGCGGCGATCGGAGCATTCGGCGACGATGCGACGGAGGTGAACCCTTCGGGTACCTCGGTGATGGCGTCGAAGTGGCTCATCCAGACCGTCCACTCGTCGGGGCAGAAGTTGAGCAGCTGGCCGCCGTCGGCGGTCCGGGCCATCGTCGTGCGGCCGTACTCGCCTCGCTCGTTGCGGCCTACGGTGCCGCCCAGCTGGTGGGCGATCAACTGGGCGCCATAACAGATGCCGAGGATCGGGATGCCGAGGGCGAAGATCTCCGGGTCGAGCCGGGGCGCCCCTTCGACGTGCACCGACGCCGGACCGCCGGAGAGGATCAGCGCCGCCGGCTTCATCTCAGCGATGTCCTCAGCGGACAGGTCGTTGGCGATGATCTCGGAGTACACGTTGCACTCTCGAACCCGCCGGGCGATCAGTTGGGCGTATTGCGCACCGAAATCGACGACCAGGACGACCTGGTCGGGTGCTGCCACGGCGGCGGTCATGTTCTGACCATCATCTCTGCTTTTTGCAGCTCCTTCACCGACTCGTAACCCAGGCTGGCCATCGATTGACGCAGGGCGCCCATCAGGTTGGTGCTGCCATCAGCCGACATGGCCGGACCGAAAAGGATCTGTTCGAGCGAGCCTGTTGCCGGAGCCGGCAACACCAGTCCATGAGGCAACGATGGATGGGCCACCGATCGGCCCCAGTGCAAACCGCGCCCGGGGGCGGAATCTGCATTCGCCAGCAGCGAACCGAGCATCACAGCATCGGCCCCCACTGCGATCGCTTTGGCAATGTCGGCTCCGCTACCGATGCCGCCGTCGGCGATCACATGCACGTAGACCCCGGTCTCGTCGAGATGGCGCATGCGGGCGGTCCGCACATCAGCCAGCGCGGTCGCCTGGCCAGCTCCCAATCCGGTAACCCGTCGGCTGGTGGCGGCGTGCCCGCTGTCGACACCGACCAGCACACCGGCGGCGCCTGTGCGCATCAGGTGCAGGGCAGCGTGGTAGCTGGCGCACCCTCCCACGATCACCGGGGTTTCGAGCTGGCGGACGAACTGCTTCAGATCGAGCGGTTCGGGCTTGGCCGACACGTGCTCGGCCGAGGTGACCGTTCCCGAGATCACCAGGAGGTCGAGCTCGGCCTTCAACAGCAGGTCGGCCATCGCCGCTACCCGCTTGGGGCTGATCGCTCCGGCTGAGTAGACACCGCCGGCGCTCATCTCCTTCACCCGCTGGGTCACGAGGTCCGGATTGATCGGCTCGGCATACCACTGTCTGAATAGGCTCAGTGCCCGCTCGGGAGTGACGTCGGCGAGCTGGGCCAGCAGCTCGTCGGGGTTCTCATGTCGGGTCCATAGGCCTTCGAGGTCGAGCACTCCGAGGCCGCCGGCTTGGCCGAGGGAGATCGCTTGGGCGGGGCTCATCACCGAGTCCATCGGTGAGGCGAGCACCGGCAGCTCGAAGCGGTAGGCATCGATCTGCCACGACAGATCGACCAACTCGGCGTCTCGGGTTCGACGGGTCGGTACGAGGCTCAGCTCGTCGAGGTGGTAGCCGCGTCGAGCGGTCTTTCCCATCCCAATGTCTACCTCGGCCACGGCTCCTCCTCTGGGTGAAGGAGCCAGGCTATCGGTTACTGCAGGGCAACGATCTGATCAAAGAACATCTGGGTGTCGTCGCTGGTTCCGACCGACCACACCACGTAGTTGCCTACGAAGGCCACCTGCTGACCGAAGAACTCGTGCTCGGCGACAACCACACCGTCTATGTCGGTCAGGTTCCATGAGTTCTCATCGAACAGCCCGGGATCAATCGGGCCGGCGAACTCCAGTACCTCGAGCGAATCGTTCTCACCGAACACGTACGCACCGCGCACGTAGGCGGGCGTCTGCGTCATGTCGATCTCCCACGACAGGTAGGTGTTGTCACTGCTGAGTGCAAAGGCGCCGTCGTTGGGAACCAGCAGATCCTCCAGTTCGCCCAGCTCGGGGGTGTCCCAATCCCAGTCGTCGTCGGAATCGACTAAATCATCGGGCTCGATTGTGATCGGGGGACTGACCGGCACGAAGTTGTTGCTCG
Source organism: Acidimicrobiales bacterium (assembly GCA_013003325.1). Taxonomy (GTDB): domain Bacteria; phylum Actinomycetota; class Acidimicrobiia; order Acidimicrobiales; family SZUA-35; genus JABDIY01. The sequence goes on along the minus strand of JABDJU010000323.1, from coordinate 8,462 downwards.
CCGGCTCTCCCAGCGGAATGATCGGGTTGACCCCTCCGGCCAGCAGTTCGAAGTCGGAGCCCAGTAGAAGGTCGACGAGCTCCTCGCCCACCCGTTCCTGATCCTCGATCAGTTCTTCGATGTCGGTTCCCATGGCCACGAGGTCCTCGGGCTGAAGGACCGCGAGGTGATCGTTGACCGATTCGAGCACGGTGGGCATCAACGACAGGTACCAGCGGCCGTTGCGTTCCACCACCGTGAACCCGGTCTCCACTGCAGAAAGGCGGTCGAAGGCATCGAGGGTCACCGACGAGAGGTCGGCGATCTCGAGCAACCCGTCCTGGATGCGCTTGATCTCCGCCGCCCGCTCATCGGTCTCGGCTTCGCACGAGTCGATGGTCTCCTCGGCCACGGCTACGACGGCGCAGCCATCGGACATCTTGATCGAGCCGCTGATGACGGTGCCGTCCCACTCGGTGACCGAGAAGCTGGCCTCCATCGACACGAACCGTGCGATCTGGCGACCGTTTGATTCGACCGCCTCGAAGTCGATCGAGTCGAGGCTCCATTCGGCGTCGGCCGCTTCGGCCTCGGCCTCCATCTCGGCAAGCCCTTCGTTTATGGGCCCCATATACAGCGAGTGGTAGTCGTACAGCGCTCCCGCTTCTTCGGGATCGAGCAGTGTCAGGACGCCTTCGGCGTCGAGATCGGCCATCGCCTTCAACATGTCCTCCAGCACCGCATCGGGGCTGGCCGCACCTACCGGTGCGGGGCCCGAGCCCACGCCCGGGAATGCCTTTTCAGCCTCTCGGCGAGCATCCTCGGCCACCGAGTACCAGACGCTCACGTACCAGGAGCCGTCCTCTTCGACGACCGCCATCTTCATCGGGTTCTCACCCAGGTCCTCAGTCGTCACCGAGTCGCCGACCGAATCCTCGACGTCGATGTCGAAACGGTCGAACAGCGGGCCAGCCGGGAACGCCACGTCGTCAGGCGTCGTGACGGTGCCGCCGGTAGTGGTGACGTAGTGCAGGCGCGGTCCGGTGGCTTCCACCGAATAGGTGAGCCCATCGACCTCGAAGTCGATCATCGGCGGTGCACCATCAGCGGTCTCGGCCATGATCTCGAGCCGCTTGCTGTGGTCGAGCATCGCGAACATCGGCTCGGCGATCGATTCCCGCTCGGCTGGGTGGATCACCTCGACAAGACCGACGAGGTCATCGTTGTCGAGCGCCTCGAAGAACAGTGTGACCGCTTCGTCGCTGCTGGCCGGACCGGCCGGGCCGTTCATCGCCGACCGAGCGGCATAGGCGCCGCCGAGACCGAGAACCGCCACCAGGCCTCCTACCGCAAGCCGACCAGCAAGTCCCGACTTCGCTACGGTGCTCGACGTCGCGACCGATTCCTCGACAGATCCGGACAGGACCTCAGGGGGATTGGTACCGGCGGTGGCCGGCGGAGTGAATTTGGGTTCGTACATGGATGCCGCGTCTTTCGTGAGACCTCCGAGAAACGTCGGTACAAACAGGTACTTCCCTTTAGTAGCGTGGGATATTCATCTCAGCTCGGAGATCCCGAGGTCAGCGCCATCCCGAACGCTGCTGCAAGCAGCGAAAGAGCGGTGGCGAGCGTGAGCGCCGGTCCGAAGCCGGTGTCAAGGTCGCTGAACAGCACAACCAGCGCCACCGAGGCGCCCACCAGTGCCTGGACTATTCCGAGCAGACCGGCCCACCCGGGGCGTCGCAGCACCGAGAACCCGACCACCCCGGCGGCCAGCACCGGGACCAGAAACCAGACCAGGCGGATGGTGGCGAAGCCGTCGAGCCCGAGCTGTTGGGGAATCCGGAACATCTCGAAGCTGTTGCGCATGCGACTTCCGCTGCGAAACCAGCCCAGGAACATCGCCGTCACCATCACGACGGCGCTGACCGCGCCGACCACCGGGGCATGACGCTCGATCGAGCGGTAGGTCGACTTCTTGATCCGCATCAGAGCACTGCGTTCAAGGTCGCGGCGAGGTCGCCTCTCGGCGCGACTTCTACCGAGTCGAGGTCGAGAAACCCGGCCAGTTCCCGCAGCGACTCAGCCAGCGGCGGGGCGATTCGGTCGTGATCGTGACCCGGTTCGGCATATGTGCCTTTGGCGATCAGCACCGACGCGTTCCGGTCGGCTTTGAGGTCGACCCGGCCCACGATCTCTTCGTCGAGCAAAAATGGCAGCACGTAGTAGCCGTAGATCCGTTTGGGTTCTGGGGTGTAGATCTCGATGCGGTAGTGAAAGTCGAACAACCGCTCAGCCCGGGGCCGAAACCATACGACCGGGTCGAACGGACTGAGCAGCGCCCGCGCCTCGACCCGGCGGGGCCGTCTTGCGTCGGGGTGAAAGTAGGCAGGCTGGCCCCACCCCTCGACCTCGGTTTTGATCAGCCGACCGTCGGCTACCAGCTCCTTGAGAAGGGGTCTGGCGGCGGGCATTTTGATCCTGAAGTAATCGGCGATGTCGGTGGCCGTTCCAACCCCGTGGGCGCGAGCGCCGAGCATCAACAGCTCCCGCTCGGCGTCCTCTTTCGAATGAACCGGTTCGTCGAGAACGTGTTGGGGCAGCACCCGCTCGGGAAGGTCGTATTGGGTCAGGAAGTTCTTGGTTCGGTTTGCGACCGTGATCGAGCCCGAGTTGTACAGGCACACCAGCGCCGTCTTGCCTTTGGGATTGCCCCACCAGGGGCCGTGCCGTTTGCCGGGGTCGGCGAGATCCGACACCGAGAGTGGGCCGTGGGCTTCGATCTCGGCCAACACCGACTCGATGTAGCCCGGTTGGTCCTTGCGGAGCTGGACCGCCTTGCGCCACGTCAGCCGGTCAAATCGATGGGCCAGCAGCGGTCGGAGGGCAGCGCTGGTGATGGAGGCCTCGTGGGCCAGGAACTCCATGTTGCGTCCGCTGCGCCACAGCCATCGATCGAGGTGATCGGGTTCGTAGGGACCGAGCCGGGCCAGCATCGGCAGGAAGTGACTGCGGGTGATCACATTGACCGAGTCGAGCTGCAAGATCTGCATCCGGTCGAGGGCCCGGGCGAACTGGCGGGCGGTCACCTTGGCCGGGCGAGGGTCGGTGAACCCCTGAGCGGCGAGGGCGATTCGGCGGGCGGCGGAACGATCCATTCGAGTGCCAAGTGTGCCTCATAACCGAGCTTTATGTACCCGAGCTTTATGGTTGGTTGGGCATTGTGTCGGGCAGTTCATCACAGTTGACCGCGATGGGAGAAAGACCGTGAAAGAGTTCATCCAGAATCACAAGGCACTGGTTGGAGCCGCAGGGTTGGCCGGCCTCGCATTGGTCCTCTTTCTGGCCTTCGGCGTCTTCGGCATCCACACCGCCTTCATCGACAACGAAGTGAGTGAGGCCGGCCCGGTATTCGCCAGTGGCGCCACAACCGCCGAACCGACCGACGAAATGGCCGAAGACGAAATGGCCGACGAGGCGATGGAAGACGACGCCATGGAAGATGAGGCCATGGAGAACGAGCCGGTGGCCACAGAACCCGTGGTCCAGACGGTGGCCAGCGGTTCGTTCGAAGACTCCGCCATCCATGCCGGCAGCGGCGACGCCGTGGTCCTGACCGACGGCAACCAGACCTTCCTGCGGTTCGAAGAGAACTTCAGCACCGACAACGGCCCCGACCTCAACGTGTACCTGCGGGCCAACGACGGATCGGACGACTACATCGATCTCGGCGACCTGAAGGGCAACATCGGTAGCCAGAACTATGAGATTCCGGCCGGCACCGATCTGAGCCGCTTCACGGTGGTCGATATCTGGTGCGTCCGGTTCGGGGTGAGCTTCACAGAAGCCGAACTGGCCTAGATACCATTCAGCCCATGGAGATTCCTCCCCCGGATCCGAACAAGCTGCTCGACTTCTGGATGGAGTGGGAGAAGGGTGACGCCACCCCGGGAACGGTGCTGAAGAACCTCAAGCACGGGGGCATGAAAGAGCTTCTCCACGAGCTGGCGGGCCGGGAGCTGTCCTGAGTTTCGATCCGCCACCGGGTCGGGGCGGCGACCAGGAAATCCCACGGCCTCCGGGCGCTACGCTCGGCTCGCCGGCGGCGTGGTCCGACCTCGATCGGGTGCCCACGCTCGACGAACTGGTGTCGCTGGCCGACGCCGAACAACCGGGTCACCCCGAGCCGCCACCGGCAAATGGCAAGGCTCCCTCAGCCGTGCTGGTTCCGATCTACGACACTCCGGAAGGGCCCGAGGTCGTGTTCACTCGTCGAGCCTGGCATCTGCGCTCCCACGCCGGCCAGGTGTCGTTTCCTGGCGGACGCAAAGACCCCGAGGATCGCGATCTGGTCGACACCGCACTTCGGGAATCGGAAGAAGAGATCGGCCTGCGCCCCTACACCGTCGAGATCGTGGGGGAACTGGAACGGCTGACCACCGTGACGAGCCCGGCCAACATCGTGCCGATTCTGGGCGTGCTTCCCGAGCGACCCCACGACCTCCGGCTCTCGCCCGAAGAAGTCGACGATGTGGTGATCGTCTCGATCGCCGAGCTGCTCAGGCCCGACATCTACCGGGAGGAGATCTGGTTCCGCCAGATGACACCGAACGGCTCGTTTGAGGGTTTCCCGATCACATTTTTCGAACTCGAAGGTGACACCCTGTGGGGGGCAACCGCCCGCATCGTGCGCTCGATGTTCGAACGACTGACGCTGATCTAGAAATCCCAGCCGGGCTGCGGCCGGGGAAGGTGTGCGGTCAACAAATCGAGCCGTTCGAAGATGGCCGGGTCGCCGTCCATCTGACCGACAGCGGCGAGGGCGGAGGCCGGCAACACCCCCAGCCACCAGCGCGACAAGGCATTCACCGATGTGGTGAGGTCGGCCGCCTCCGATCCATCGGGTAGCCGTTCAGCCGAGTGAGACTCGGAGAACGAAAGCCGCCAGAGCCCGGTCAGCGGCTCCCACGACCCGTCGTAGCCGCTGTCGACCAGGTGGGAGCCGATCGGATCGCTCAGATCGACGACCACATCGAATGGATCCTCGACGGCAACCATCGGTCGTACACAAGCGGCGAGATCGAGGATTCGGATCTGCCACCAGGCGAAGGCCTCGGTGCTGACCGATGCCTTGCTCCCGTGGGTTCGACGTCGATTCGTGCCCGGGGCATCGATGAAATCTTGGGCCTGCAGCCACACCGGCTCAGTGAAGCGGATCACGTCGGTCTGGTCGGACCACTCTTGGCACAGGCGGAGCAGTTCGAGGCACTGGGCGGGGGTTTCGTACGCCCAGGCGATCACGTTGTCCGGGCCATGCTCGCCCTGATGCTCGACTGCGATCCAGTGACTGAGCACCCCGTCGGTTCGGTACCCATAGACCGATGATTGCTGGTCGAGCATCACGATGGTCCTGGCGGCCCGCTCACCGCCGATCAGCAGGCCGCCGTGGCCCCGGTGACGCCGCACCACGGCCTCGTACAGCTCTTCGCTGTGATTCTCGAAATCGAACCGTTCGGGCGTCCGGTACTCGCATGGCACCCGCAGCGACCCGGGGCTCACTCGGACCACGTGTTCGTACGGGCCGACCCCGAACCCGAACCGGTCGTAGAAGCCCTGTTCGAACATTCCCAGCAGCGCGATGGCACACCCCTCGCCCCCGAGCGTGGCCACCGAACGGGCGGTAAGCCGCGATGCGCCCCGGAGTCGCCGGCCGATCCGGCTGGTGGTCACCGCCGTGATGGCGCCGGCGGAGAGCTCACGGTCCGCGCCGTATTTGATCGATCCCAACGATCGATGGGCCACAGATTCGGCTCGGCCGTTCAACCGCGCCACGACCGACCGGCCGTCGTTGGCCTGAAAGAACTCGCGGACGAAGGGTTCCGTACGCTCCTCGTCGCACCAGCCGACCTCTTTCCACATCGCCAGAACGTCATCCATGTCACGGTCGAAGTCGAAGTCGACCAGTTCGAGAGCGTGGTTCTCCATGGCTACAGGTCTAGCCGGAACCAGAGCCGTTGGATACTGGATTAGCCGAGGCGGTACCTCATAGGGTGTGGCGATGGAGACTGTGCGTTTGACCACGTCCGAAGCCATTGTCCGCTGGATGGTGGCCCAACGGACCCGTCTCGAAGACGGCACCGAAGCCCCCCTGTTTCCCGGCGTGTTCGCCATCTTCGGCCACGGCAACGTGACCTGCCTGGGCCATTCGCTACAACAGGCCGGCGACGACCTCCCCACATGGCGGGGCCAGAACGAACAGGGCATGGCACTCGCCGCCATCGCCTACAACAAGGCGATGAAGGGCCGCCAGATCATGACCGCCACCAGCTCGGTCGGTCCCGGCGCCACAAACATGGTCACCGCCGCCGGCGTGGCGATGTCGAACCGCCTGCCGCTGCTGATCTTCAGCGGAGACAGCTTCACGAGCCGCATTCCCGATCCGGTGCTCCAGCAGGTTGAACACTTCGGATCACCTTCGACCACCGTGAACGACGCCTTCCGAGCCGTCACGATGTTCTGGGATCGGATCACCCACCCCGCGCAGATCCTCCAGGCTCTGCCGGCTGCCACGTCGCAGATGCTCGATCCGGCCACGCGAGGACCGGCCTTCATCGGTCTCCCCCAAGATATCCAGGCCACCGCCTTCGACTATCCCGCCCGATTCTTCGAACCGGTCGTCCACGAGGTCCCCAGGCCCCGCCCCGACAGCAGTGAGGTGGTCGACGCAGCCCGCATCATCAACGAGGCCAACACGCCGCTGATCATCGCCGGCGGAGGGGTGCACTACTCGGTGGCCGAGGCCGAACTTCAGGCGTTTGCCCTGCAACGAGGGATTCCAGTGGTCGAGACCGTGGCCGGCAAGTCGTCGCTGCTCGGCGACGATCCCAGCTACATCGGACCGATCGGCGTCACCGGATCAGAGGCTGCCAACAACATGGCCGCCGAAGCCGACGTGATCATCACCGTTGGCTGCCGCCTCCAAGACTTCACCACCGGCTCTTGGACGCTGTTCACCAACGACAACACGATCTTCGTGAATATCAACACCACCAGGTTCGATGCCCAGAAACATCGTTCGGTGCCGGTGGTGGGCGATGCTCGCGAGACTCTGCGAGAACTGGCCAGTTTGACCTCCGACTACCACGCCCACGACGCATGGACAGAGCTAGCGGCTGACAACAAGGAAGGCCTCCGGTCCTACCTCGATGCCATCGGCACCGCTCCCGCCGACGGTGAACCGCTGTCGTACGCGACGGTCGTCAGGGCGGTCAACGACGTCGCAACCGAGAACGACGTGTGCCTCGCCGCCGCCGGCGGATTCCCCGGCGAGGTGAACAACGGTTGGTGGTCCAAGGGAATTCATACTTTCGATTGCGAATATGGCTATTCGTGCATGGGCTACGAGATCTCAGGCGGCTGGGGAGCAGCGATGGCCCATCGGGAGCGCCACGACGACGGCGACGTGTTCGTCTTCGTCGGCGATGGCAGTTATCTCATGATGAACAGTGACCTGTACAGCTCGGTGCTGACCGGCCACAAGATGATCGTTCTCGTGTGCGACAACGGTGGCTTCGCGGTGATCAATCGGCTCCAGATCGGGCAAGGCGGTGAGCCGTTCAACAACCTCCTGTCCGACACTCGCCGTGGCGGTCCGGCAGCCGAGGATCTGGTGAAGGTCGACTTCGCCGCCCACGCCCGTGCCATGGGCTGCTACGGCGAGAACGTCTCGACCATTGCGGAGATGAAGGCGGCGGTCGAGCGCGCTCGCTCCGCCGACCGCACCACGGTGATCGTGACCGATGTCGACCCCTACACCTGGACCGAGGGTGGCTGCTCCTGGGAGGTCGGTGTGCCCGAGGTATCGGCGCTCCAGAGCGTCACCGACGCCAAGGCCGCCATGGAGAAAGCCATGGCCGACCAGCGCATGGGCTGGTAGCCCGGTCTATTCGATCCCGGCCCAGGCGAGGAACTCGTCTTTGGGCCAGGTGTTCACCACCAGCTCACGGGGAGCCCAGCCGCGCTGGGCGGTCTTCACGCCGTAGTCGATCCGGCCCAGCTCGCTGGTGTGGTGGCTGTCGGTGTTTATCACCAGCTTCACTCCCCGATCGACCGCCTTGCGGACCACGTCGCTGGCGGCGTCGAGTCTTTGAAGGGCACCGTTGACCTCGAGCGCCTTGTCGAACTGGAACAGCGCTTCAAGCACCACGTCGACATCGATCTCGATGCCGGGTCGCCGACCGATGTAGCGGCCGGTCAGGTGTCCGATGCTGTTCACGGTCGGGTCGGCGATGGCGGCGACGAGGCGGGCGGTCTGCTCCTTCACCGATTGGTCGTAGTGGCTGTGCACCGAGGCCACGGTGTAGTCGAACAGCGCTCGGAAGTCATCGTCATAGTCGAGTCCTCCCCCGGCGCCGATGTTGAGTTCACAACCCCACAGGATCGTCATGTCGGGGTAGGCCTTTGCCACCTCGGCGATGTGCTCA
>JABDJU010000246.1 GCA_013003325.1 Acidimicrobiales bacterium | reverse complement strand
CGCTCGATCGGTTGTTGGAGCCGGCTCAACGGTTCGCAGTGGAGGGCTTTGAGGTTCCCGATCACCTCGCTCGTTCGTGGGAGCGGGTGGCCGGGGTAGCCGGCGCCGACGACTACCAGAACCTGGTCGAAGGGGCCACCATGCGCCGCCCGGCGACCGCGGAAGTCCTTGGCGACATTCGCGCCGGTGGGCGCAACGGCTTCTATCGCGGCCGCTTCGGTCAAGCCCTGCTCGAGTTCGGTGGCGGCGAGTACGACGCGGCCGACCTGTCGCACCGTCACGCCGAGTGGGTCACGCCCCTCACCCTCGATGCGTGGGGCCACCGGCTCTGGACCGTGCCCCCCAACTCTCAGGGCTACCTGACATTGGCATCGGCCGGCATCGCCGACGGGCTCGACTTGCCCCCGAGCGACGACGACCTCTGGGTTCACTTCCTGATCGAGTCTGCCAGGCAAGCCGCTCACGATCGCACCGACTCGCTTTACGACGGTGCCGACGGATTCGAGCTGATCTCGGCCGATCGCCTCGATCCTCGACGCGACGCGATCCGCTCCGATCGCGTTGCTCCCCTCGGTGACAGCTATGCCGGGGGCGGCACGATCCACATGGTGACCACGGATCGACACGGCGGCGGGGTCTCCTTGATCAACAGTAATGCGGCTGGGTTTGGGGCCAATCTCGTGGTGCCGGGCACCGGCATCTTCCTCCAGAACAGGGGCAACGGTTTCAGCCTCGAGCCCGGCCATCCGGCCGAGTACCGGCCGGGGAGGCGCGCTCCTCATACGTTGGCTCCTGCCTTGGTCACGAACCTCGACGGAACACTGCGCACCGTGCTTGGCACCATGGGGGGTGACGCCCAGCCCCAGATCGTGCTGCAGATGCTGGCCCGACTGCTCCAGCTCGAACAGAGCGCAGGCGATGCGCTGGCCGCTCCACGGTGGATTCTCGAACCTCCCGACAGCACCGGTTTCGACACCTGGCGGGCATCGGTGCCGCCCGATGTGATCCTCGAGCCCAGCGCCCCGACCGAGTGGGTCACCGGACTGGAGGCGAGGGGTCATACGGTGGAGCACCGTCCGGTGAACGTGGGGCACGCCCACATGATCGACCTCGTCGACGGCGTCGCCCACGCCGCCACCGAACCCCGGATCAGCACCTCCGCCGCCCTCACCCTCTAGCCGTCGCCGCGGTCTACCCCACCGCAAAAGGGGTCAGACCCCCCTGCGCTTGATTGGCGGCGGGATCGGCCGATGGTTACAGCGTTGTGATTTGGATCGTACGAGCGCTCCTCTACGCCCTGGTGGGCCTCACCGCCGTCGCCATTCTGGCCCTCGGGCTGATGATCGGTCTCGTCGGAGTTGCGGTGCGAGCCGCCACCGGATCGGCCGTGCTGGTGGAACGGGGAGCCGGCCTGATGAGATCGATAGAACGACTGCCGCGCCCCCGAATCGGAGGCCCCGAAGCGTTTGTGTACCTCGTTCAGGACGAGCGAGCAGCCACCAAGATCGGCATCTCGGGCGATCCCGGCGTCCGACTGGCCACACTGCAGACCGGCCATCCGGATTCGCTCCACCTGATCAAGACCATCGGCTGCCGCACAACCGCTGAGGCCCGCTGCGTCGAGGGAGATCTCCACGACTTCTTTCAGCGATACCGAATGAACGGCGAGTGGTTCGACCTGTCCGAGCGTCAAGTCCGGCAGGCGGTCAGACTGGCGGAACGCTGGAGGTCCCGCCCCCTCTCACCGTAGAGCCGCGGCCAGCAGGGCTGCACCGATGAGCCCGGCGTCGGCTCCCAACCCGGCCGTCTTGACAAGCTCGGCGTCATCGGAGTGCGACACCGCGTAGCCGGCGAGATCGTCGACGGTGTGACGTTGGATGCGCTCGGCCATGTCGGGCCGGGTTCCGACCCCGCCGCCGAACAGCACGATGTCAGGGGCGAAGGTGTAGGCGAACACCCTGACGAGTTGGGCCAGGTAGTTCGCCTCGAGATCCCATACCGCCTCGTTCTCACCGAGGGTGGCAGGGTCGGCGTTCCAACGGTCGGCGATCGCCGGTCCGCTGGCCATTCCCTCCAAACAGTCACCGTGAAAGGGACACCGTCCGGCGAAGTCGTCTCCGGGAATGCGGCGAACCGGCACATGGCCGACTTCGGTGTGATTCCTGCCTCGGAACGGCACCCCGTCGATCGCAACCGCTCCCCCGATGCCGGTTCCGACTGTGACGTAGCCGACCCGGCGATGGCCCTGTCCCTCCCCCAGCTTCCATTCCGCCACCGCCGCAG
>JABDJU010000197.1 GCA_013003325.1 Acidimicrobiales bacterium | reverse complement strand
GACGCAGGCCGCACAAGCTTGGGAACTGCGTGCCCGGCAAGCATTGCGGTCGCAAGACTGACCTTGGTTGCTCCGACGGCGTACATCGTCTTCTCCGAGAGCCCGTACACCTCGAACTCTTCCTTCATGTTGGTGGCGCTACCCCCCCGATACCCGGTCTCCTTATTGAACCGGTAGAACCAGACGTTCAAGATCCACAACGCTGCTCCGGTCTGTGCGAGCTTGCCAACTAGTCTCATCTGCCGATCCTTTCACGTCGAGGAGCTTCATTCCAGGCCAGTCCTGGCCGACTCAGCCAATCCCTTTCAGCTGTAGAGCGACGGCTGCCGAAGCGAGCGGTCGATCGAGACCATCGAGCCACCTTCGGCCAATGAAGCCAGTGCCGCCTCGCTGACAAGCTGGGCCTCGAGTCCATCCCAGGCCGAAGGGCCGGTGGCCTGGGGTTGGTCGAGCGACTCGATCCAAGCCCGATCTTGGATCTGATAGGCCTCAGTGAACCACCCAAACCAATCGGTGAACGGCTCCATCTCACTTGTCAGTCTGCGAGTCGCGGGTAGGTAGGGCGATGCCGAGCGCACCATGCCGTTCGGTCCGCTGGCCTCGATACCGACCTCGTAGGCGTAGGTCCGGTCTTGGAATTCGATCGAGGCCAGCGCTCCCGATTCCATTTGAAGCGTCAACAGCACGTGGTCGAGACCTCCCGGGCGAGGCACGGCGCTGGCCGCCACTGCGGCGGTCGCGCCGAGCAGCCAGGTGATGGTGTGGATGTCGTGGATAATCGACTGGTTGATGACGACCCGCGGTGGCCGAGCCTCGGCGTTGGTGTTGCGATGGGTGCACCTCAGATAGTCGATGCCGTCCAAGTCTTTGATCTCTTCCACCACATCGAGGTGGACCGGGTCGTACCGGCGCATGAACCCGATCTGAAGCCGCCGCTGGCCGATCGATTCTTCGGTCTCGACTACAGCGATTGCCCCGGCGAGGTCTGACGCCAGTGGCTTCTCGCACAACACCCGGCTGCCGGCCTGGAGGGCGGTGATGGCAAGCTCGGCATGGGTCTCGTCGGTCGACGCGACGATGACACCGTCCCAGCCTTCCGAGGCGACCGCCAGCGGCTCAATGGAGACGGGGACATCAAATTGCGAGAGCTCGGGGTGCGGAAACGGGTCGGCGACCACACCGACCTCCACCCCTTCGAGGTCCAACATCGTGCGGATATGGAACCGTCCCATTGCCCCCGCTCCGACCACCGCAATACGCTTCATGATCCGATCGTAGGTTCGGTCCGCGGTGAAGGACCAGACCGCCGTCGACGCAACCAGAATCAAACCGTCGGCGTAGTGTCGTTCTGTGGGACTGTTGGATGACGCCGAGCCCGATGTGGTGCTGGTGCAGCAGGCTGTCTCGCGCCGCCGTAATCCGATTCCGCTGATCCTGGGCATCGTCGGGGTCCTTGCGCTCCTTCTCACACAGTTGTCGGCCGAGCCTGAAACCACCGCTGCCCCGGAACTGCCGCCTCCGCCCACCACCGTGCCTGTTGCACCCGCTGAGGAGCCAGAGTTCTCCTTCCCCCGGATCTGGATTGTGAAGACTCCTCCGACGGGCGGCCTGGCGATCGCCGCTCCCTACAGCGCGGCCGGCGAAAGCCGCCGACTCACCTACATCTCGAACTTCGAGCTCGACGCCAGCGGCACCTACATGGCGGCACTGGGCACATCTGAAGACCCCGATGCTCCGAGGCTGCTGTTCATGGGCCCTATCGACGGTTGGCTCGAACCGATCGCCGCTGAGGCTCGGGGATTTGCCTGGCACGACACTGAGCCTGGCCGGTTGGCATTCGTCGAAGGCTCAGAGGACAGTCCCGGCTCGCTTCGCCTGATCGATGCCACCGCCGACGATATACAAGAGCGGGAGATCGCCGCCGTCGATGGCTGGCTCACCCATTACGGAAGCTGGGGCTTTGCCACCCAGGCAGCCCGGCGCAACCCCTGGTTTCGAGTTCTGAACCCAGAGGGCGAGGTCGCAGTCGACACACAGGAGGGCGCGATGATCGGCTATGTGCCGACGCTGGGACTGGTGGCCACGATGGACGGATCAGACCATGTGGTCATCGATCCGCGCTCGGGCGTAGCCGAGTCACTGCCGATGTTCGCCGCCCAGTCGGTGCTGTGGCGCATCGAAACCGGAGGTCCTCGTGGCTCCTACGCGGTGCACGCCACATCGGACGACCTCGGCACTCACGAGGTTCTGATCTTCAACCGACTGAATGAGGTGATCGCTCGCCTCGACAGTGGCCCCAACCCCCAGGCCATCAGCTGGAACCGTGCGGGAACGAAACTAGTCTTCGCTGTGGACGACGAATCGAACCGAACTCGGCTTGTGGTGTACGACGCGATCGATGGCACCACCATCGAGACATCGTTCCTGGAGGACCCCGACTACCCCCGCACGGTAGGGCTGCTGGTCGACTGACATTTTCCTGTCGCTGCGTGTGGCACCACTAGGGTCGAGGCCATGTCTCGCACCGCAATGGTCACCGGTGGAGCAAGCGGCATCGGACGGGAAATCGCGGTCGGCCTAGCCAGCACCGGAGCGAGAGTCGGCGTCGCCGACATCGACTTGGCTGGGGCCACCGCTACCGCCTCCTCGATAGGTGAGTCCGGCCTCGTCGTCCCGATGGACGTGACGCGCTCAGACTCAGTCGGCGATGCTGTTGCGACTGTCACCGAACACTTCGGACCGGTCGAGATCCTGGTGAACTGTGCCGGTTGGGACGAGCTGAAACCGTTCCTCGACACCGACGAAGACTTCTGGGAGCGAGTCATCGACATCAACTACAAGGGCATGCTTCGAACCGTCTACGCCTGCGCCCCGTCCATGATCGAGCGGGGCTGGGGCCGGATCGTCAATATCGGCTCCGACGCAGCTCGGGTGGGGTCGTCGCTCGAAGCGGTGTACTCGGGAGCCAAGGGCGGCGTGATCTCGTTCACCAAGACGCTGGCCCGCGAGGTTGCCCGCCACGGGGTCACGGCCAATGTGGTGTGCCCGGGTCCAACCGACACACCCCTGCTCGAAGGCATCGTGGCAGCCAGTGACGATGGCGAGAAGGTGATCAACGCCATGGCCCGAGCTGTGCCGATGAAACGGATTGGTCAGCCGGCCGAGGTTGCTTCCGCGGTGCTGTATTTCGCCTCGGAGGAGGCTGCCTTTGTTACCGGTCAGACGCTCTCGGTCTCGGGCGGACTCACGATGGCCTGACCTAGCGGGGAATCGAGTTTGGATCGAAGCCGAGATCGGCGGCGAGCGGCCGGAGGGAGGCCGCGACCGGCGCTCCAACCCCATCGAGGGCTCGATTCATCATCTGAAAGGTCGCGCACACGCCTATTGCCCGCTCCGCAGCGGACGGGCCCAGGGCCTCGACGAGCGCCCTCCGTTCGGCCTCGATCGAGCCCCGATGGTTGGTGGTGAGCGCATCGGTCACGGCGAGAAGTTCGGCGCCGGCGGGCAACGGCGGCGGGGTCCCGAACTCCACCGAGTTGAGGTCGAGGGCCATGCCGGCGGCTGCGCTTCCTTCACGAAGGAAGTTGGCGTGGCTGAGCAGTCAATAGAAACACTCGTTGAGAAAGGAGACCCGGGCGGCGATGAACTCGATCTGCGGTCGACTGAGCACATCGGCGAACCGCCAGTTGTCGATCTGATCCATGGGCATGTACATCGGCTCGTGCAGACCTCTGAACGCCACCCCTTCCGACGGCATCGCGTCGAGCACGTTCGGGGCTCGCAGGTTGGCCAGTGCCGGCACCCAGCCGTCGGTGATCCTGGCATCTTGGTGGACGTCGCCGGTAGGGCTACCGGACGGGAGCGGCGGTATCTCCGGTACCGGTGCCCCCAGGCCGCGCAGATAGAAGTCGACGTTGGCGAGTCGGGACACCACCCCCACGATTTCCAGGTACGTGATCCGCTTGAGACCCGCCGCCGCCCAGAGCTCCACATGATCAGAGCGAAGCCCGCCGGCGTCGACCGCCACCCAATGAGCCACGTGGTCTTCGAGGGGTGCGTCCGGGCTGGATCCGCCGGCCCATGCAGCTCGGGCGGCCCTGATCACCGAACAGCGGGTGGTTGCGGTGAGGGTCGGTCCGGGGCCGGTGAGGTTGGTCCAGGCCTGCTCCACTGCCGCTTTGCGCTCGGCTGAAGGCGCAAGCTCGGCGCGATCGAACATGCACCGCACCGTAGTCGAGGCGGTGAGTAGGGCGCCGGGAACCGGCTGACGAGGACCGCAACGGCTGCCCGAACTCTGTCACACCCCCTGCGTAGGGTCGAGCTATGAAAACGGCGGAACTCACTCACGCCTCTTTCGATCAGCGCCTGTGCACTGCGATCGAAGCGCTCGATGCCGGCCCTCGCGAGCTTGTGCGAGCCGGATTGTCCCCCAGCGAGGTCGGAAGGCTCGTCGCTCGGGTGCGGGCTGTGTCGAGATTGGCCGATGCATGGATCGGCGCGCTCGGCACGGTCGCCGCTCAACATGCCGGCTCAGGTGAGGGTCCTGTCC
>JABDJU010000188.1 GCA_013003325.1 Acidimicrobiales bacterium | reverse complement strand
CCCATCTACTGCTGCTGGCTCGAAACCCGGCCGGCTATGCCGCCCTGGCTCGGGTGATAAGCGAATCACAGCTGGCGGGTGAGAAGACAGCCCCAAAGATGACCTTTGCCGACCTCGACCGATGGTTGGATCCAGGCGAAGTTCGGAACCTCCTCGCCTTGACCGGGTGTCGGAAGGGTGCGGTCCGGGCCGCTCTGGACGCTGAGGGGCCGGCGGCCGCTGACCGACAGCTCGGTGAGCTGGTCAACATGTTCGGCTCAGAAGGTGTGGCAGTCGAGCTGTGGGACCACGGGTCGCCTCTCGACACGGTCCGCAATGACTCGCTGGTACAACTCGCCGGCCGTCGAAACCTCGGCGTGGTCGCCAGCAACAACGTCCAATATTCGGTTCCGGCTAAGCACCGTCTCGCATCTGCGATGTCTGCGGTTCGAGCCCGTTCCTCGCTCGACGATGTGGCCGGTTGGCTTCCGCCGGCAGCTGGTGCTCACCTTCGTTCGGGAGCCGAGCAGGCTCGACGGTTCGCGAGATATCCGGGAGCGGTCGAGACCGCCGCTGAGCTCGGGCTCGAATGCGCCTTCGACCTCGCACTGGTCGCTCCGAACCTGCCTCCTTACCCCACGCCCGACGGTATGGACGAAATGATGTTTCTCCGCCACCTTGTCGAAGAAGGTGGGGTTGCGCGCTATGGACCCAGAGAAGCCGAAGATGTGCCGGGAGCATGGCAGCAGCTCGACCACGAGCTGGATCTCATCGAGCACCTCGGATTCCCTGGCTACTTTCTGGTGGTCTGGGACATCGTCGAGTTCTGTCGTAAGGCCGACATCCTGTGTCAGGGCCGTGGCAGCGCGGCGAACTCAGCGGTCTGTTATGTGCTGGGGATCACCAAGGCCGATGCGGTGAGTTTGGGATTGTTGTTCGAACGTTTCCTGGCCCCCGAACGCGACGGCCCACCCGACATCGATCTCGACATCGAGTCTGACCGCCGAGAAGAAGCGATCCAGTACGTCTATGAGAAGCATGGTCGACGCCACGCTGCACAGGTCGCCAATGTGATCACCTATCGATCCCGCTCGGCGGTCAGGGACGCAGCCAAGGCGTTGGGGTACGCACCGGGTCAACAAGATGCGTTCTCCAAAGCGATCGATGGCTGGACCGGACTCAAAGCCCAGGTCACAGCAGACAAGGAGGCGGCCCGGCGCAGTGCGGGTGCGCCGGTGGTTCCGCGGCGTGAGCCCACCCGGCACGGCTACTCGAGTGGGCCGGCCAACGAACCGCGGGCCACATCCGACACCCTGGAGCTGCCGAGCGATGTGATCGAGCTGGCGATGGAGTTCGAGAATCTGCCTCGCCATCTCGGAATCCATTCGGGCGGGATGGTGATGTGTGACCGGCCGGTGATCGAGGTGTGTCCGGTGGAGTGGGGGCGGATGGAAGACCGAACCGTTCTGCAGTGGGACAAGGAAGACTGCGCCATCGCCGGTCTGGTGAAGTTCGATCTTCTCGGGCTGGGAATGCTGAGTGCGCTCCACTACGCGGTCGACCTGATCGAAGAGCATCACGGGACCGTCATCGATCTTGCTGCCCTTTCCCAGGAGGACGAGGTCTACGAGATGTTGTGCAGGGCCGACTCGGTCGGCGTGTTTCAGATCGAATCGCGAGCCCAGATGAGCACGCTTCCGAGGTTGAAGCCCCGCAACTTCTACGACCTCGTCGTCGAAATCGCGTTGATCCGACCCGGCCCAATCCAAGGTGGATCGGTCCACCCCTACATCCGCCGACGAAACGGGTTGGAGCCGGTCACTTACCTCCATCCGCTCCTGAAGCCGGCCTTGGAGAAGACGCTGGGTATCCCACTATTTCAAGAGCAGTTGATGCAGATGGCCATCGACGTCTCCGGTTTCACCCCTTCCGAAGCCGATGAACTCCGCAGGGCCATGGGTTCAAAGCGCAGTGTCAGTCGTATGACCGCCCTCAAAGAACGGCTGTGCGCTGGAATGAGCGAGCGAGGGGTCGATGCCGCCACCCAGGAACAGATCTGGGTGAAGCTGGTCGCCTTCGCGAACTATGGCTTTCCCGAGAGCCATTCGATCTCGTTCGCCTATCTGGTGTACGCATCGAGTTGGATCAAACTGCACTATCCCGCCGCCTTCTGTGCGGCGTTGCTCAATGCTCAGCCGATGGGGTTCTACTCGCCGCACTCGCTGGTCCAAGATGCCCGCCGTCACGGGGTTCCCACCCTGTCGCCCGATATCAACAGATCGGGGGCCGATGCCAGCCTGTGCGAGCCCGCGTCGGGGATCGATCGGGATCGCTGCCCTGCCCACCTCTCCGATCTCGGCAAGGGCACCTGGGCCGAACAGCGCGACCATGGTTTTGCGGTCCGTCTGGGTATGTCGTCGGTTCGAGGGATCGGCGACGAGATGGCCGAAGAGATCGCAATGAGCAGGCCGTATCGAACCATCGAAGAAGTTGCCCGAAAGACCGGAGCCACCAAAGAACAGATGGAGGCGATGGCCACCGCCGGATGTTTCGACTCGCTGGGATCGGATCGCCGCCAAGCGTTGTGGACCGCAGGAGCGGTTGCCGCCGCCAGCAAGCCGGGAACCCTTCCCGGGATCGTCACCGGTGTGTACGCACCTCAGCTTCCCGGGATGGGCGACCAGGAAGAGGCCCTGGCCGATCTCTGGGCAACCGGTGTCTCCCCCGAAGGTCACCCCACTGTCTTCGTTCGCAACGACCTCAACTCGATCGGGGTACTCCGGGCGATCGATCTCCCCCACGTGGAACACGGCAAGAAGGTGATGGTCGGGGGAGTCGTCACCCATCGTCAACGGCCAGCCACCGCATCCGGTGTCACGTTCATGAGTCTCGAAGATGAGACCGGACTGATGAATGTGGTGATCAGCGTCGGATGCTGGGCTCGGTATCGCAGGGTGGCTCGGAACCATCCCGCCCTGCTGATCAGAGGCAGGCTGGAGCGAACCGAAACCGGCGGTACGCCGGTCGTCAACGTTGTGGCAGAACGTATGGATCCGCTTCGACTCGGGACCGGCTCCATGGCTCGTGATTTCCGATAGTCCTGGCAAGCTCCGATCGCTACGGTGAACCGATGGGCTTTGTACGGAACAAAATGGCCGGACGATTCCCCGCTCTGGGTCGTCTCGGCGATGTCGTGTTGGTCGCCGGCTTCATGCTGTGGTTCTTGAACCGGCGGGGGCTCGTCAGCGACGAGATGGCAGCCAAGCTGGGAGCCCCTAGCAGCAGCGGAGGGGCGGGGATCTCGGTCAGCGAAATGGCTCTTGTCGGTGCTGCTGCGCTGAGGCTGGCCAAGGGTGTACGCAACCGAAGGGCGTGACCATTCCCGGGTTCACGATGGCTTTCTGAGCAGTCCCGGCTCAGATCAGGGGCACGACGCCGATCGAGCGCTTCTCGCACCCATCGAGACCGCCGATCGTTCTCTGAGAGAATCGGTGCCATCCGAGCCGGGACTGTCCAGACAACCCGGCGGCATCCCGGGTCTGCCACCACTCTAAGTAGGCAATCATCACGTAGAAAGGGGAATTCTCCCCGAGGCATCCAAAGTGTCGACTGCGGTTAGGCTCCCGGCGTGGTGACCGATGCCTTCAGTGCGCACTCGGTGCCGATCTCTCCGGCGTCGACGGTGCTGCTGCTCGATGATCGGCCCGACCTGCAGGTTCTGATGGTGAAGCGCACCGGGCGGGTGGCCTTCGCCCCCGATGCCTGGGTGTTCCCCGGGGGACGGGTCGACACCGAGGACCATGATCCCCGGCTCTGGGCAGCGTGCGATCATCTCGACGACGCGGCAGCTTCTGATCGGCTGGAGCTCGAGGCGGGCGGTCTGGCGTGGTGGGTGGCGGTCGTTCGCGAGACCTTGGAAGAGGCCGGCGTGCTGCTGGGATCCTCCACCGGCGTTGATGTCGCCGATCTCGCCCGGCGCATTCGACACGATGTTCACTGTTTTTCCGACCTGGTCGATCAACACGATCTTCGCTTCGACTGCTCGGCGATTCAAGAGGTCGCCCAGTTCATCACGCCGCTCGGCCCGCCCCGCCGCTTCGACGCCAGGTTTTTCGTGGCGCGCATGCCCGACGGCCAGGAAGCTACCCACGATGACGGTGAGGTGGTCGACACCCGGTGGGTGCGCGCCGATGCCGCCCTCGAGCGTTACGAGGCGGGCGAGTTCTCGATGATTTCACCGACGGTGCGCATGCTCGATTCGCTCAGGTTGTTCGAATCGGTCGACGACGTGCTGGCGGTGGCCAGGGAGAGACGCAAATACCTGCCGATCCGAATCCGAAATCACGAAACCGAGTACCGGGCCGTCGTACCTGGCGATCCGGGTTACGACTCGGCCAGAGCCGACATCGAGAAGGGCCGCATTCGCCTCTACCCCTGAGCCGACGAGTCGGCTGTGATTCGCATCAGAATCGTTGCAGAATCGATAGCGCGAGCGGCGAGTTCGTCCCAGGAGGTGTTTCCCGGGGCACCGGGGGAGATGTTGGACGGTCGGTCCAGGGCATAGAGGCGGAACTGAAGGTCGCGCCGACCGGTCTGGAACGACTCCAAACAGGGATTGCCCCAGCCCGGTTGCCCGTAGTCGTTCAGGGTCTCGAAGGCGCCGGCCGGTAGATCGCCCTGGGTCAGTCCGCCGGCGTCCGGGTCGAGCCCTGCCATCAGCCAGAGCAGCAACGGATTCTCCGGGTCGGTTTGATCGCTCAGCGTGATGCCGAGTTCTACCGCCGACTCGGGAACCGTGGACCACTGGAATCCGGGGTGCAGATTGATGCCCGACGCACAGGTGGCCGATGCCGGTGCGTCGCCTCCCGCCACGAAGTCCGGTGAGGTGAGGGTCATGCCGTCGATGCCGGTGCTCTGATCAGGGGCCGATGTCGGTGGCAGAGGTCGGGTTGTGGTCACCTGCCACGGCAGCGGCTCGGCCAATTCGCGGCCATCGCTGGCGCAGCCGCAGACTGCGAACACGATCGCAAGAGTGCAGATGGCGATCGTCGGGAACCTCATCGGCTCAGACAGTAGTGCGTAGGCCGGAACCGCTGAGGACACCGCTCCCATCGGCGATCGGCTGACGAGACATTGATCGAGGTCAAAATGCCCGGGGGTTGGGTGCTCTACGCTCAGCGTTCGTGCCTACCCGTCGCCTGCGGTCGGTGGGGCGGGTCCGCCTCACGGTTCCCCGATTTCGTTGGCGACCCTTCGGAGGGGTTCTCGGCCCGGCCAAGACCGATGCCGGTCAGAGTCTGGCCGCCCTGGCCTTCAGCGCCTTCACCAGCGTTGTGGCCGGCCTGACGCTGGCGTCCCAGGAGGACCAATTCGTTGCCCTGCCGGGCCTGCTGCTGTTCATCCCGCCGGCGATCGGCCTCCGCGGCAATGTCTTTGGTCCGCTCGGTAGCCGTCTCTCCACCAACATCCAGATGGGCACGTTCTCATGGACCTGGAAGGTCGACTCGGTGCTGGGGCAGAACCTCGTCGCCGTGCTGATCAATTCGTTGTTGGCCAGTTTGGGCATTTCGGTGCTGGCCGAGCTCCTCGCGCTGTTCCTCGGCGACGAGGGGGTTCCACCGATCGGTTTCAGCGACTTCGTGGTCGCCGGGGTACTGGGCGGCATCGTTGCATCGATCGTTGTGCTCGGGTTCACATTGGCCCTCACCTTCGCTGCGGTCCGGCTCGACCTCGACCTCGACAACGTGGTCGCACCGATGGTCACCGCCGCCGGCGATCTGATCACCCTGCCGGCCCTCGTGCTCTCGCTGGTGTTGGTTCGTAGGGGCAACACCACCCTGATCACTGCCACGGTGTTGACAATTGTCACGCTGGCCCTCACGTTGTGGCTGGTTCGTTCCGGACTGCAAATCGCTCGACGTATCGTGGCCGAATCGCTTCCGGTGCTCCTTGCGGCCGGCAGTTTGTCCCTGATCGCCGGCATCGCCATCGAGTCGGCCGAGGAGCGGCTGAGTTGGGTGATGCTGGTGCTCCTCCCCGGCTATCTCGGCACGGCCGGAGCGCTCGGGGGGATCTTGGCCAACCGACTCTCCACGAAGGTTCACCTCGGCATCGTCCAGTTCAACCTGTGGCCCGGCGCCGAGGCCCGAAGCGACATGGCCTTCACCGCAGCCCTGGCGGCACCGATCTTTGCCCTCCTCGCGCTCGTCGCCGAAGTCGTCGCCCAGGCCGCAGCTCAGGGCACGCCCGGGCTCTTGCTGCTCTTGGCGGTGGCGATGACGGGCGGTCTCGCGTCCACCCTCTTCGTCCTGGCGATCGCCTACTACGGCACGCTGGCCTCGGTGCGGTTCGGTTTGGACCCGGACAACATCGGAATTCCGCTCGTAACCGCGGCGCTCGACGTTGTCGGAGCTCTTTCGCTCGTCGCTGCCGTTGTCGTGTGGAGGGTGGCATGATCACAGTCAAGAAACCATGGCCGGGGACGAACCTCTCAGCCGTATTCGAAAAGAGAAGGCAACTGCGGTAATGGACAGCCGAAACATGCGGACGATGCTGGCCGAGGCGAAGGACACCAGCGAACTGATGGTGGACCTTGCCTACGCCGCCCTCTACTTCAACGACCCGGACATGGCCGACGAAGTAGCGAGCCTCGAGACCAAGCTCAACCAGCTCGTGTACGACATGCGAGCGCTGTGTATCGTCGCCGTGCGTCACCCGAAGGAAGCCGAATCGATGGCTGCGGTGCTTCAAGTTGTCGCAGCCGTCGAGCGGATCGGCGACGACGCGGTCGACATCACGCGGATCGTCACCCGCAAGCTGGGAATCCCACCGGAGCTGCTTCAGGATCTCGCTGATGCGGAGGAGGTGAGCCATCGGCTGGTGATCCACGAGGGTTCGAGTCTGTCCTCCCAGCCGTTGTCGGCCTTCGAACTACCGACAACTGTCGGCATGCGGGTCATGGCGGTGCGACGCGAACGGGATTGGAT
>JABDJU010000180.1 GCA_013003325.1 Acidimicrobiales bacterium | reverse complement strand
GCTCGAGCGTGGCCTTCCCCATGGGCTTCCTCCGGGGTGGGGGTTGACGGTCATCGGGTCGACCCCCACGCTAGAAGCTCAACCAAACTTGAGGTCAAGGGGCCCGGGCAAAGTTTTTTCGGGGAGCCACCCATGGGGCACACGCTGGCGATCGGGGAGGTGGCGGAGCGCACCGGCCTGGCCGTGTCGGCGATCCGCTTCTACGAAGAGCGAGGCCTCATCGCCTCTGAGCGTTCCGAGCGCGGCCACCGCCGGTTTCGCCGGGCGACGATTCGGCGCCTGTCCTTCATCATGATCAGCCAGAGCCTCGGCTACACGCTGCGCGAGATCTCCGAAATGCTCGAGGCGCTGCCGGCGGGCCGGACCCCCACCGAAGGCGACTGGCAGCGCTTCGCCGAACGGTTTGCCAGCGATGTCGCGGTGCGGATAGAGGCGCTTGAACGGTTGCGCGACAAGCTCGACGGGTGCATCGGGTGCGGGTGTCTGTCGTTGGAGGTGTGCGGACTGTGGAACGCCGATGACGCCGCTGCGAAGCTAGGATCCGGACCGCGATGGCTTCTCGGAGACCGTGCCCCGGTCGACCGATGACAGCCGACACGGTCGCAGACCTCACAGCCGATCCGACCTCAGCGGTCCGGCTCCTCGGCGCAGTGTTCCGGCACGGACAGTGCGCCGGGCGGATTGTCGAGACCGAGTTCTACGACCAGACCGATCCTGCCAGTCACACCTTTGGCGGCCCGACGCCGCGCAATCAACCGATGTTCGAGGCCGCCGGCCACCTCTATGTCTATCGCTCCTACGGGATCCACTGGTGCGCGAACATCGTGGTCGGTGAGCCCGGGTGGGGGAGTGCGGTGCTGGTGCGGGCCCTGGCCCCGCTGGAGGGAATCGACCTGATGTGGAGTCGCCGCCCCCGCGCCAAGAAGGCAACCGATCTCTGCTCCGGACCGGGCAAGTTGTGCGCAGCCCTCGATGTCGACCGAACCGATACCGGTCAGTACCTGATCGACGGTGGTCGGATCTCGCTCGAGCTGGCCGAGCCCCCCGAACCTGACGCCGTGCTGGTCGGTCGTCGGGTTGGAATCACCAAAGCGGTCGATCGGCCGTGGCGTTTCTCATTCGATGATCCAAACGTGTCGAAACCTCGCCCCCGTCGTTAGGGCTTGTCGAAGACCAGCAGGCTGAGATGCTTCTTGCCCTTGCGGACCAGTGCGTATCGGCCGTGCAAGAGATCCCCGCTGTCGAGCACGTGGTCGCCGGCAACCTTCACGTCGTTGACGCTGAGACCGTTCTGTTTGAGCAGTCGGTTGGCTTCGCTGTTCGACGCAGTGACGCCGGCTTCAGTGAGCAGTGGCACGAACGCACCGGCCTGGCCCAGACACGTCCGGGATGCGGAGTGGGTGGGCAGTTCGGTGGACAGCATCTCGAGCGCGTTCTTGCCCAGCTCGGTGACCGAACCGCCGAAGACCGCTTCGGAGGCCTCCCGCGCCCCGTCGGTGGCGTCGGCCCCGTGCACCAAGCTTGTGAGTTCCTCGGCGAGGCGGGTCTGTGCCAGCCGTCGGTGCGGGGCCTCGCGATGTGCACCCATCACCGCCCCGACCTCGTGCACCGGGAGCAACGTGAGCTGAAGGAGCAGCTTCTCGATCTCGCTGTCTTCGACGCGCTTCCAGGTTTGGTAGAAGGCGTAGGGAGAGAATTTCTCCCCGCTCAGCCAGATCGTCTCCCCGCCAGCGGTCTTACCGTACTTGGACCCGTCGGCCCCGGTGAGTAGCGGGAAGGTGAGTCCAAGACCGTGCCCGCCCAGCTTCTTGCGGATCAAATCGATCCCGGCCACGATATTGCCCCACTGATCGCTGCCGCCCATCTGCATCTCGCAGCCCTCGTGCTCGTAGAGCCAGGCGAAGTCGTGGGCTTGGAGCAGCATGTAGCTGAACTCGGTGTAGGAGATCCCGTCGGTGCTTTCCATTCGGGACCGAACCGAGTCCTTGGCAACCATCTGATTGACGGTTATGAATTTGCCGACATCGCGGAGGAACTGGAGGTAGGTAACGCCCACGGTCCAGGCCCGATTGTCGAGCAGCGTGGCGGGATTGCCGGTTCGTTCGAAGTCGAGGAATTGGCGGAGTTGAGGCAGGATCCCTGCGATGTTGGCGGCGAGTTGAGCATCGTCGAGCAGGCTTCGCTCGCTCGACCGGCCCGAGGGATCGCCGACCATGCCGGTGGCGCCGCCAGCCAGCACGATGACGTTGTGTCCAGCGTCCTGGAAGCGGCGCAGCATCAGCAGACCAACGAGGTTTCCCACATGAAGGCTGTCGGCGGTCGGGTCGAACCCCACGTACACCCGGACCGGACGTTCGCTCAACCTGGAAGCGAGCTCATCGATGTTGGTGCTGTCCTGCACCAGGCCTCGCGCCCGCAGGTCGTCGATCAGTGCGGTGTCAACTGCCACGGTCATAGTGTGCCCGGCTCTGAACCCAGCGGGGTGCAAATTTGGCGGGCTGATCGGTCCGTAGTTCGATGTCGGCGGGCACACTGATCTGATGGATGGCGCCGTCGACAGCTCGCAGCTGACGTCCTCGGTCGAGATCTCGCCGTTGAAGCGGCTCTTTCGAGTCGGTGTGGCGGTTGTGGTGATCGCCTCGTTCGGCATTTGGGCCTACGCCCTGAGCGGCGTGGCGCGCCGACCGCCACCCGATGAGCTCGACAGCACCCGAGCGCTGATCGAGGCGATAGAAGATGGGACGAGCTACTTCGAATTCGACGGTGTGGCTGCCTATTCGGTCCGGGCCGAAGCGCTTTGCGAGACCGCCATCGATCAACTCGGCGATCCCAGCCGGGTGTCCTCGGGCCCAGCGCGTGCGGCCCAGCTTCGGGAGTCCAATCGCGTGCTGGCCGCCATGGTCGAGTCACTGCGACGACTTCCCGTGGCGACCGACAGAGACGACACCCTGCGGTCGGCGTGGCTCGACGATTGGGAGGTGCTGATCGGCGACCGGGCTCGATACGCCGACCGGGTCGAGGAGAATCCGGCGGCGGTGTTCAGCGTCAGTCGGGTGGCCGACAACGAGGGTCTCGAGCGCCGCCTCACCCGCTTCGCCCGCACCAACCTGATGCTCCCGTGCGGAGCACCTGCCGACGTCGGCTGACCTGGGGTTTCTCCCCCCGCACACCACGAGGGGTAAATATTCTCAAGAATTCCGATCAGGGTGTTGCGGGGAGGTGGCGATCGGGGTTATCTTAGATCTCCGCACAAAACGGAACCCGCAGGCTCACCGACGGTGAGTTTGAGAGGCCGGAGTAGGCGAAACCGGGCCCGCACCCGCAGCAACGGACCATGTTCAGTGAACAGCGTCCGACTGCGTTCGTTCGGCCCTCGCACCTTGAAAACGGAATAGACGAGAACGCAGCGTGTGCGGAGGATCATCACAACCTAACCAGTGATGAACTTCCGTCAATCAAAAATACAAGCCGCTGTGTGTCCGCTTGGTAATGGACGCACAGCAAACGGATCACGGTGAGTCCCCTTCCCAGGGAGTGCTCACCAGATTCTCTGATGGAGAGTTTGATCCTGGCTCAGGACGAACGCTGGCGGCGTGCTTAACACATGCAAGTCGAACGAACCCGAGACTTCGGTCTCAATGGGTGAGTGGCGAACGG
>JABDJU010000176.1 GCA_013003325.1 Acidimicrobiales bacterium | reverse complement strand
CGAGCCCGAGGGCGGCGAAGACTCCGATGATGACTGCGTCCCCGACGAGGTAGGAGGGCGGAGAGTTACGCAGGTGAATGAGATCGGTGACGATGTAGGGAGCGTTCGGAAAAAACAGCAGCCACAGAGCGGTGGGGAGCACCAGGATCCCCGTCCCGTGCGGCGTCCGGGCGGCCAACCGCCGGATACCGACTCCGATCACAAACGGGACCCAGGCAAGGAACAGATTCCACGGCAGCATGTCGATCCGGGAGCGGCCGGTGGCCGCCGTCCAGCTGGCAAACGCAGCCAGCGCGACCACGCTCGCCCAGCCGAGCACCGTCGTCTGGCGGCTCGGCGCCGAATGGGAACGGGTATCTGTCATGGCACGAGGTTAGGTGTTGCCGCCACGTACGGTGGCCGGTCGCCATCCGTGAAGTCGGCGCGCCGCCGTAGAGTTGTCCGACCCTGACCCGAGGATCCGCCATGACCGAATCGAGCCGGGACGTGGTTACCCGCCGCTTCGTGGGCTGGCGCATCGCCGTGCTGGCCACGATCACCGGTGCCATGACCGGGCCCGGGCAAACCATCGGGGTGTCGGTGTTCGTCGATCCGATCATCGACGCCCTCGACCTGACCCGCTCCCAGGTCTCGACCGCCTATCTCATCGGAACATTGCTCGGCGCTCTGGCCCTGCCGACGGTGGGCCGCTGGGTCGACCGGATCGGTGCTCGCCGGGCCATGATCGCCATCGGGATCGCATTCGGAGGCGGCCTCGTCGTCATGAGTGGCGTACAGGGCTTCATCACGCTCGCCATCGGATTCACCCTCATCCGCTGGCTCGGACAGGGGTCGCTCAGCTTGACCGGGACCGTTGCGGTCACCCACTGGTTCGAGCGGCGCCGTGGAACCGTGTTCGGGGTGATGATGACGGGGATCAGTGCCCTCATGAGCCTCACCCCGGTGCTGCTCAACCTCGCCATCGAGGCGTACAGCTGGCGGACCGCCTGGCTGCTGGCCGCGGCCGCCGTGTGGCTCATCGTGGTGCCGATCGCCTACTTCGGGATCGTCGACCGGCCCGCCGACGTCGGTCAGCACCTGGACGGGATCGACGCGCCGACGGCGGGTTCTGCAGTCGCATCGATCCCCGGGCACTCGCGGCGGGAAGCCATGGGTGAGGTGCGGTTCTGGCTGCTGACCGGGACTGTGGCCACCACCGCCATGCTGATCACGGCGCTCAACTTCCATCAGATCTCGATTCTCGGCGAAGCCGGGCTCAGCTCCACCGAAGCGGCCGCCATGTTCCTCCCCCAGGTGCTCGGGGCGATCGTGGCCGGCCTCATCGTGGGTGCGCTGGCCGATCGCGTGCCGATCCGCTTCCTGCTCGCCACCGCCATGGCGCTGATGACGGCCGCCCTGCTGATGATCAATCTGGTCGAGCCCGGCTGGCAAGTGGTCGCCTACGCCATCACCCTCGGTGCCGCCGGCGGCGCCCAGCGCCCCCTCGCCGCGACAGTGCTCCCCCGCTGGTTCGGGCTCACCCATATCGGGGCCATCCAGGGGATTTCCACCTTCGTCGGGGTCGGGGCCTCGGCGCTCGGGCCGGTGGCCTTCTCGCTTGCCCGGACCTGGGTGGGCGGCTACACCGAAGCGGGCCTCCTCTATGCGGTGATTCCGGTTGCGATCGGGCTGGCCGCCCTAACGGTCACCGAGCCGGACCGCTCAGGCGTTTGAGGGCTTCATCCACCACTCGGTGAACTCGGCGCACTCCCCTGCCTCGTTGAACCGGATCACCCACAGGTTGGCGTAGCGGGGTCCGTCGTGGTACTCGGTCCAGCCCTGTACGAACCCGACCCGATCGTCGACCCCGAGGATCTCGAAGCGGAAGCTCCAGGTGCCCGGCTCGTCGGCGTGCTCGAGCCATTTCTTGACGATGGTCTCCCGACCCTCCCACGGTTCCCGGAACGGGGCGGTGAAGTACCGGGCGTCCTCGCTGAACAGCGCCCCGATGTCATCGGGGGCGTTCGACGTCCAACATCGGACATATCGGAGAACCCAGGCGGCCAGCTCATCACGCACCTCGACAACCTAGCCTGACGCCATGAACCGCCGGTCGTTCGAGGAGCATGTCGACCGGGCGCTGGAAACCCTCCCCGACTGGGTGGTGGATGCGCTCGACAACGTCGTCGTGGTTGTGGAGGACGTGCCGACCCGGGAGCAGGATCCCCACGGTGAAGGTCTCCTCGGCATCTACGAAGGGGTCTCCCTGCACGACCGGGGCTTCGACTACACGATGGCACTGCCGGACCGCATCGTGATCTTTCGCAAGCCCCACCTCAGCCTCGGGCTGAATGGTCGGGAGTTGGAGGAGGAGATCCGGACCACGGTGCTGCACGAGGTGGCCCATCACCTGGGAATCGATGACGACCGACTCCACGAGCTGGGGTGGGACTAGTCAAAACTCGGGCGTGAAGAAGGATCCTAAGTGCGGCCGGGTTCGTGCCGATAGATGGCACATGGACCACGAGTTCGACCATATCGACGATCCGTATCGCCGCTGCGAAGATCACTGCAACCACGACCTGGTACGCGGCATCCTCGTGTCGGATCTCCTCGACGCCGACGGCCCCTACCGCCCCACCAGCCTGTTGGTGACCCTCCCCTTCGAGCGCGGTGTCCGGGACGACGAGCTGCGCCGGGCCAGCTGAGCTCACCGAGAACTTTCCGGCTCCTTGCCGGGTCTAATCTCAGAACAACGACCTACCAAGGGGTGTATCTGTGGACAAGCTGAAGGAACTCGTACAGGAGAAGGCCGGCATCTCCGGCGAGCAGGCCGAGAAGGCCATTGAAGCCGTGGTTGGCTTTCTCAAGGACAAACTGCCCGCTCCACTGGCCGGCCAGCTCGACAAGTTCGTCGGCGGCGGCGATGACGAGGGTGGCGACGACGACGGTGGCGGCATGGGTGGACTCACCGACAAGCTGGGCGGCATGCTCGGCGGCTGACCGTTTCCTGATCGATATTCCTCCTCGATCAGCAAAAGGGCGCCCCGGCCGGGGCGCCCTCTTGCGTTTCGTGAGGATCAACTCGAGAGCTCGCTGACGCTCGAACCCCCTATCTACCCCCGCCTTTCCGGGCGGTGCTCGGAATGTCAGGTGGTGGCGATGCCGGCGAGGATGTCGTCGATTTGTTCGGCGGCTTGGCGGGCGCCTTCTTCCATGCCCATGGACTCGAGCTCTTGCATTGCCGCGAGGGAGGCGAAGCGGGAGGTGACGACCATGGCGGTGCGGTCGGGTGACAGGGTGGTCAGCCGGACTTGCATGGTGATGGTGGGAAGGTCCGGGTTCACGGCACCGTCGGCGTCCGCAAAGCCGTCCTCGATTTCCAGAGAGTGCGGGGGGTCGGCCGCAATGATCCGCCACCAGCCGTGATGGGTGTCGCCCTC